>JBCCVP010000004.1:0-102908 GCA_039195135.1 Pseudomonadota bacterium
ATACCAGCGTTTTCTCGGAAACCGTAAAGGAGCCAAAATCGGCTGAGGGCAAGGGCGAGCTCCGGCTTGTGGTTGCTGTCTTTGAAGTTACGCTCCGGCGCCCTGCGGTCAATTCCCGCCGTCTCTTCCCGGGCGAACCCGGCTTTGGCCTGCGCCAGGTTGGGGTGAACCTGAATCGAAAGCGGTTTGGCAACGTCCAGAACCTTCATCAGGTAGGGCAGCTCGCCGAACCGCGCCGCCGTTTGCTCGCCAAGCCAGAACGCCGGATCGGCCGCGATGAGGCGATCCAGCGTCGTTTCCTGACCATCGTAGACCAAGCTGGACGGGTCGGTCGGATGGGCGCCGAGCCAGTACTCGGCCCAGGGCTGGCCGTCCGCGGGCCGGCCGAGCAGCTGCGGAAGGAACGCGTCGCCGCCCCAGGCGTAGTGCCGCACCCGGCCACGGATAGAAATGGCCGCCGCCGGGGTCCGGCCAGCTTTGCTGGCCTGCGGGTCCAGGGCGGTCATTGCGCTGCGTCAAGCAGAGACTGAATGGCGGCCTGATCAAACGGCCAGCGAATCTCCGAGTTTCCGAACGTCAATACCGGAATCACGTTCCGGTACTTTTCAAGCAGCTCAATATCGGTGGTGATGTGGACAGGAGTGGCGTGAAGTCCCAGGGATTGAACCAGCGCAAGCGCCTGGTCGCATAGCCCACATTCTTCCCGGGTCAGCAGCGTCAGCTTCGTTTCCATTGCCTTACTCGGCCAGTTTGGGCGAAGCGCGGATGGTAACAAAATCGGCCCCCGCCGCGGGGCCTAGAGGTGGCATCAACGGGGCGTGTTCGGATATACAATATTGCTCCAGGCGGGAGTCAGTGTTTTGGCCGTCAGCACGTTTGATCTGTTCAAAATCGGCATTGGTCCATCGAGCTCGCATACTGTCGGGCCGATGCGTGCTGCCTGCACGTTTGCCCACCGTTTGCGCGACGGTGAGGCCCTTGCCGCCACGCACCGGGTTGCCGTGGAGCTATTCGGATCGCTCGGTCACACCGGGCGCGGCCACGGCAGCGACAAGGCTGTGCTGCTCGGGCTCGAGGGCGCGCTGCCCGACGGGATCGATCCTGATCATATCGAGCCTCGCGTCGCAACGATTCGGCAGGAACAAGTGCTTCGCCTGCTCAACGAGCAGGCGATTCATTTCGACGTTCGAGAACATCTGAAGTTTCACAAACGCGAAGTGCTGCCGTACCACAGCAACGGCCTGCGCTTCAGCGCCTGGAGTAAGGCCGGAGAACTGCTCAGCCAGCGGGACTACTACTCGGTCGGCGGCGGATTTGTGGTCAATCAGGACGACGCGGCGGCGGACCGCATCGTTCCCGACAGCACGTCGCTGCGGTATCCCTTCAACACCGGAGACCAGCTGCTGGAAATCTGCCGGGAGCACCGCCTGACGATCGCTGAGGTGATGATGGCCAATGAGCAGGCCTGGCGTTCTGCGGCGCAGGTGCGTGCCGAGCTGGGCCGACTTTGGCAGGCCATGCAGAACTGCGTGGCCCGGGGTATTCGCAGCGAAGGCGAGCTCCCCGGCGGGTTGAACGTGGTGCGGCGCGCTCCGGGGCTACACCGCACCTTAAGCGAGCGGCCGGAGGCCGCGCTACGGGACCCGCTGAATATTATCGACTGGGTCAACCTCTATGCGCTGGCGGTCAACGAGGAAAATGCCGCCGGTGGACGCGTGGTGACCGCGCCCACCAACGGCGCCGCCGGCATTGTTCCGGCGGTCCTACACTACTACGACCGCTTCTGCCCCGCCGCGTCGGCCCGCGGCGTGCGCGAGTTTCTGCTCACGGCGGCGGCGGTGGGGATTCTCTACAAAGAAAACGCATCCATCTCCGGCGCCGAGGTGGGTTGCCAGGGGGAGGTTGGGGTGGCCTGCTCCATGGCCGCCGCCGGTCTTGCAGCCGCCCTGGGGGGCTCCCCGCTGCAGGTGGAGAACGCCGCGGAGATCGGTATGGAGCACAATCTGGGCCTCACCTGCGATCCGATTGGCGGGCTGGTGCAGATCCCCTGCATCGAACGAAATGCCATGGGTGCCGTCAAAGCCATCAACGCGCAGCGGATGGCGATGAGGGGCGACGGCAAACACCGCGTCTCACTGGACAAGGTGATCAAGACGATGCGGGACACCGGTGCCGATATGAAAACCAAATACAAAGAAACCTCCCGCGGCGGCCTCGCGGTCAACGTCATCGAATGTTGAGCGAGCGGGGTGCCGGCAAGCTGCCGCTTCGGTGGCTGGTTATCGCTGCGACGGTACTTGCGGCGGGTCCGGTGCTGGCCAAGCGGCTGTATGAGTACACCGACGAAAACGGGATTCGCCACTTTACCGACCGGCCGCCGGCCATCGACCAGCCGGTCAAGGAGCGGCTGGTGCGGGTGGATGATTCCCGCATGGTTACGCTGCGCCAGGGTGGGCCGCCAGAGGCCCGGGAATATTATTTCACCAATCACTGGCACGGCCCGGCGGGGGTCACGGTGGAACTGCGGGAGGCGGCGAATGTGGTGACGGACCCGCCGCTACCGGCCACCTTTGTGCTGCCGGAGCCGGGGGAAAGCCACCTCGTCACGGTGCGTCAGGACAACCCTTACCAGGCCAGTCGGTTTCGCCTGTCCTACACCTCCGTGCCCGGCGATCCGGGCGCCCGGCCTGACCCGAAGCAGCGCTACCGTCCACCGTTTCGCCGGGGCGAGCGGTTTCTGGTGGGGCAGGCGTTTGGCGGCGTGGTGTCCCACACCGATGAGCAATCGTTCTACGCCGTGGATCTTGGGATGCCCGAGGGGACGCCGGTGCTGGCGGCCCGGGACGGCATCGTGATGCACGTGGAGGAAGATTTCTTCGGCGCCGGCCTCGATGCGGAAAAATATGCCAGCCGCGCCAACAGCGTCCGCGTTTTGCACGAGGATGGCACCATGGCCATCTACGCGCACCTGGCCCTAGAGAGCGTTGCGGTCCGGCCTGGTCGTGTGGTCACGGCGGGGGAGCTGCTTGGTCTGTCCGGCAATACCGGCTATTCCAGCGGACCCCATCTGCACTTTGCCATCCAGCACAACGAGGCGGGCAAGCTCAGGTCGCTGCCGTTTCGGTTTGTGACCGATGGCGAAGAAGCCCGGACCCCGAAAGCGGGCGACTGGCTGCGCCACTGACGCAGAACTTCTGCGGGATCTGCCCCCGGGGTGGCCCAAGTTGGCATATAATCCGCCGCCGTCTCATAACCCAAAGGCCCCATGGCTCAGCTCACAGAAGAAATTGCCCGGCGGCGCACCTTCGCGATTATTTCGCACCCGGACGCCGGCAAAACCACGCTGACGGAAAAGCTGCTGCTGTTTGGCGGTGCGATCCAGATGGCGGGGGCGGTGAAGGCCAAGAAAGCGGCCCGCCACGCCACGTCCGACTGGATGGCCCTGGAGCAGGAGCGGGGCATCTCCGTCACCTCGTCGGTGATGCAGTTTCAGCACCGCGGACGCATCGTTAACCTGCTGGATACGCCCGGCCACGCGGACTTTTCCGAAGATACCTACCGCACCCTCACCGCTGTGGATTCCGCCTTGATGGTGATCGACTGCGCCAAAGGTGTGGAGGAACGGACCATCAAGCTGATGGAGGTGTGCCGCCTGCGCACCACGCCGATCTTCACATTTATCAACAAGCTCGATCGGGAGGGCCGGGATCCGGTGGATCTGCTGGATGAAGTGGAGCAGGTCCTCAAGATCCAGTGCGCGCCGGTAACCTGGCCGGTGGGCATGGGAAAACGGCTGAAGGGGGTCTATCACCTGCTGGAAGATGCGGTGCACCTGTATGAGTCCGGCCGTAACTACGTGAAGCAGGAAGCGGCGGTGGTGAAGGGGCTCGATAATCCGGAGCTCGACGAGCAGCTCGGACCCATGGCGGAGGAGCTGCGGGAGGAGATCGAGCTGGTGCGCGGTGCCAGCCACGAGTTTGCCCTCGAGCCCTATCTCGCCGGGCGGCTGTGCCCGGTATTCTTCGGTTCCGCCATCAACAACTTCGGCGTGACGCCGCTACTGGACGCGTTTGTGGAAAACGCCCCCGCGCCCCAGCCCCGGGAAACCCAGTCGCGGGAGGTGACGCCGAACGAAACCGCCTTCACCGGTTTCTGCTTCAAGATTCAGGCGAACATGGATCCGGCCCACCGCGACCGCGTGGCCTTTGTGCGGGTCTGCTCCGGCGAGTTCAACCAGGGCATGAAGCTTCACCAGGTGCGCACCGACAAGCAGATCAAGATCGCCAATGCGCTCACGTTTATGGCGCAGGATCGGGGCAGCGTCGAGACCGCCTACGCCGGGGACATCGTCGGCATCCACAACCACGGGACGATCCGCATCGGCGACACCTTCAGCGAGGGAGAAAAGCTGGTCTTCACCGGTATCCCCAGCTTCGCACCGGAGCTGTTTCGCCGCGCCCGGCTGCGCGATCCGCTGAAGCTGAAGCAGCTCACGAAGGGCCTGGATCAGCTCTCGGAGGAAGGCGCCACCCAGTTCTTCAAGCCGATGCTGGGCAACGACCTGGTGCTTGGCGCCATCGGCGTCCTGCAGTTTGACGTGGTGGCGTACCGCCTCAAGAGCGAGTACCACGTGGACGCCATTTTTGAGAGTGTCAACGTGGTGACCGCGCGCTGGGTGCAGGGCGAGCCGAAAAAGCTGGATGAATTCCGCGCCAAACTCGACCAGAACCTGGCCGTGGACGGTCACGGCGACCTGGTCTATCTGGCGCCGAGCCGGGTCAACCTGCAGCTGACGCAGGAGCGCTGGCCGGACCTCACGTTCAATGCGACGCGGGAGCAGCTCTAGCCGGCCTGGTCCTGGCCGACCCGTTACGTCACTCGACCCGGGCTACATGGGGTTGGGGGTATCTTCCTCAAAGCCATTGCGGTAGATACCGACGGCGGGTCCGATGACCTGCGGTAACGCGATGAGCACCGAGTTTTCGGCGCCGCTATCCGGGGCCCGGAAACCGATGTTGGCGGTTTCGCCGGCGTTGGCGCGGAAGGTGGCACCTCCGTATAGATCCCACTGCGGCAGTACCTCGGCCGCGATGGATCCGTCACCGGCAACAAAGATACCTCCCGCATCGAAGACGTTCAGGGCGATGCTGACCCCCTGGTTCGAGCCGTCTTGGTTGTCCGCCCGAAGCCAGACCTGCCCGCGGTAGCCGAAATCTGCCGGCAGCAGGTCGAAGCGAAATTGCTCGTGGTCGAATCCCGCGCCGTCGGACGCGACCGTCGTGAGCTTGATCGCGGTGGTAGCGGGACTGCCTTGGTAAAGCTCATCCGCTGCCAGCGGCACCGCTTCGATGGTTGCTTCTGAATCGAAGCTGTCAAGCGCGAACGCGCGCCAGAAATCCGGTACCAATCCGGTCGTGTTTTCGATCGCCGAGCCGCTGGTTCCCTCGAAGCTCGGGTTGGGTACCTTGTTGGTCAGGGACGGGCCGAGCACCTCCGGCAGCGCAATGTCTAAAACATCATCACCGCCGTCATTGTCCAGCCGAAAGGCTAAGGCACCGGTGCCGTTGTTGACGGTGGGGGTTACTTCGGCGCCGGTGTACTCTGTCCATTGCGGCGGCACCGCCAGGTTCATACTGCCGGTCACGCCGGTAAAGAGCACGTCAGCATCAAAAATCGGCACGGTGACTGCAACGCCCTGATCAGTTTTGTCCGTGTTGCCGGAGCGAAGATAGAAGCGGGCTCGGTAGGTGAGATCTCGAATGACGGCAAACCGGACCTGTGACAGACCGAAGCCGGAATCATCGGTGCTGGGATTACCACCAAAATTAGTCACGCGGAGGCGAACGGCAAGGGTCTCCGGGCTGCCGGGAAACAGGTCCCCCGCGGGGACCGAGAAGATCTCGCTCTCGATGGCGTCATTGCCGACGGCGAACAGCCGCCAGAGGCTGGGGACCGGACCGGTAGCATCGTTGAGCCGCAGGCCCTGAGTGCCGAGAAAGCTCGGGTTGGGGATCTGATTGAACGTCAGGTCCTCTTCGAACTGAGCCCAGGTCGCGGGTGTGGGTAGGCTGAGAATGACGCAAAGCAGCACTAGGCGGGTCATAGCTTATTTCCTCATCGGCTATTGAGTGAAGCGTAAAACAGCGCCAAACGAGCTCAATCCAGCGCCAGGTTTCGACCGAGAAAGTACAGGCCACCGTACACCTTGGGGTCCACCAGGATGCCCTGGGCCTGGCGCTCGGCAAGCCAGTCGTGGCAGCGGCCCCACTTGATGGTGTGCACCGTAATGTCCTCGGTACTCACGCCCCCTCCGGCCCCGGTTTTCGTGAGCTCCCGGCCCAGAAAAAAGTGGATCTGCTCGCTGGTCAAGCCAGCCGAGACGGGCCCTTTCATGAGGGGTTCCAGGGAGCCGGCGGTATAGCCGGTTTCCTCCTCCAGCTCCCGCTGGGCGGCCACCGTCAGCGCCTCGTTCTCCGCCCCCGGCAGGTCGCCGACGAGTCCCGCGGGAAACTCCATCACGCGGCCGGCGACCGGCGGTCGAAACTGTTCCACCAGCAGCACCTCCTGCTGCTGCGTCATGGCTGCAACCACCACCACGGCGCGGGAATTGACCCGCGTACAGTATTCCCAGGTGCCGGTCTGATAGAGGCCAAGGAACTTGCCACGGTAGAGTTCGGTCATAGCCTGTGCACGCGGGCGCCTTGACTTTACGAAGCGCGGGCCCCACGTGGCCCCCTAAATAAAACCATAGGATATGCCAGTGCCTGCGCCTCGCCAATTTGCCCTGACCGGCCTGCTTGCTGCCGCGCTCGGTTTTCAACCGGCCGCCGCCCAGACTCCCACGAGCACCGAGCTCGCCGCCGAAACCGATCCGCAGCGTTTGCTGGGGGCCGCCGTGACCGCCCAGCAGGGCGGGAATCTGGAAGCCATGGAGCAGGCCGCGCTGCAGCTGGTGCGGCAGCGTCCCCAGATTGGTGCCTACGGCTATCTGCTCGCCAAAAGCTATGCGCTGCAGGACAAAAAGAGCGAGGCCTACAACGTGCTGCTGCTCCTAAGCAATCAGGGACTCACCTTTGACCTGACGCAGGACCCGGACCTTGAAAACCTGCGCGGCTACCAGCTGTTCGACTACCTGGTGGAAAACTTCGAGAAAAATGCAGGCGCCCAGGGTGAGGTGTCCGCCTCCGTCACCCTCAACGGCAACGGCCTGCTGGCGGACGGTCTGGCCTGGGACCCCAAGCGGCGGCAGTTTCTAGTCGGCAGCATCACGCAGGGTGGGGTGTTTGTTGTGGAGGAGAACGGCGCGTTGGTACCGCTGGTTAAGGCGACACGGGATAACGGCCTGCAGGGCGTGTTTGACCTCGCCATCGACCACAGCCGCCGGGCGCTCTGGGTGGCCTCCGCCGGCGTCCCCCACTACGCGGGGCTGCGGCAGGACAGCCTGGGCTACACCGGGATCTTCGAGTTTGACCTGGATTCGGGCGAAATCCGTCGCCGCTTTGATCTGCCCGGCCGGAACGCCGGCAACAAGCTGGTGAATCTGGCCGTTGCGCCCGATGGCTCGGTGTTTGCGGCCAACGCGGCGCGCGCGGAGATTTTCGCGATTGCGGCCGGTACCGAATCGATGGATCGCATCTTCTCGGCGCCCAAATTCACCTCCATTCGCGGTCTGGCGGTCTCCAAGGACAGCGCCACGCTATATTTTTCTGACTACGAGCTGGGCCTGTTCGGCATCGATCTCGCCAGCCGGGAGCCCTTTCAGGTGCGCGCCAACGCGCAGAGCAACCTTGGTGGCATCGACAGCCTGGCGCGGCACGAGGACGCTCTGATCGCGGTGCAGAACGGCAACAGCCCCCACCGCGCCCTGCGCATCGACCTCGATGACACGGGCCGTTCCGTTGCCGCCACCCAGGCGCTGCTGGTTAATCACCCCGCGTTTCTCGCGCCCAACGAGGGCATCGTAGCCCGCGGTCAGTTTCACCTCATTGCCAACAGCAATGCGCCGCTCTATGACAATCGCAGCGGCCAGGTGCAGGCGGCGGCGCAGCTGAAACCGCAGACGATCCTGTCGCTGGACGCCGCCGCCCAGGCCCAGGACTTTAACGAACTGCGCCAGGCGCTCTGAAGCCGGGTTCACCCCGGCAGTGGGTGCTGCTATTTGGGCGGGTGGCCTGAGAGAAATTCCGGCCGAACGTCCCGCTCGTAGAGGCGCCGAAAGTAGAGAATCGGCGCCAGCGGCGCCTCAACCCAGCTGGTGAGCTTCCAGCCGTCACTGGTGCGCTGCACGAGGGCAACGACGCGGTTGTCGCCGCCCATTGCGTCGCTCACAAAGTTCCGAAAGCGGATGTCCCAGCGCATCTGAAAAACCACCTGCACCAGATCGTCGGTCAGGGGGTGGTAGGAGAACTGGTCATACCGAAGCTCGATCTGCTCATGCAGCCCCTCGTTCTTTTTCCAATACGCCTCAATCGCCGCCAGGTCCGTCATGGGCGTATCCACCTCCTCCGCCAGGTAGGTGGGATGGGCGGCGGACGGGTCCCAGTGGGCGAGGAGCTGCTCGGCGCTGTTGGCGCGCCAGGCTTCTGCGTAGGCGCCGAACAGGGCATGGATTTCCGCTTTGGTGGCCTCGCTGATGACGGTGGACATGGCATTTCTGCGTTTTGAGGAAGAAGCCCCATCATAGGGCATGCGTCGGCGGACCTCGCCTGCGCCCCACAGGCTAAGATGGGCCGTCTCATTTCACTGCGGGAGAACACCATGACAGACAAGCCCCAGCCGGACCTGCTCCGGCGGAACTGGCTGCGAAGCGCCGGTGCCGGTCTCGTGGCGGCCGGGCTCGGCGCCAGCGGCGAGGCCACGGCGGCAATGAAGGACGCTCCCCGGACACTGAACATGGCGGACGACGGCAGCTACGCCACCGTCCCTCTGGCCAAAGATACGGTGACGTTGAGCGTCGCCCAAACGCGGGTTCGGGCCGTCGACGGGCGCAACCCCCGGGCCGGCCTGAAAGCCAATCTCGAGCATCTGCTCAAATCGGTCGACAAGGTGTTTCACTTCCGGGCACCGTCCGACATTGTTCAGTTTCACGAATTCCCCATCACCGGCTGGGACACCTGGACCCGCAAGGAAGCGCTGCGGCTGGCGATCGAGGTGCCCGGCGAGGAAACGGAAAAAATTGGCGCCAAGGCGCGGGAATACGGCTGCTGGATCGTGTTTGGGTCCTACGTGGTGGATCCGGACTGGCCCCGGCATTTGCTGAGCGTCACCACCATCATCGGGCCGGATGGTGCGGTGGTCGACAAACACTGGAAGCCGCGCAACATCAAGGGCGTATTTCCAAACGTGGAGCTGTTTACGACCACCATCTACGACGTGCTCGACGCCTACGTTGAGATGTACGGGCCTGACGCGGTGATCCCGGTCACCCGCACGCCGGTCGGCAATCTGGCTACCACGCCGGTGCAGCGGGAGCCGGAGCTGTTTCGGGCCTACGCTATGAAGGGGGCGGAGCTGCTGCTGCGCACCGCAACCGGTGGCTTCAGCGACATTGATGCGTTTGCCTCGGCCTATTACAACGGCATCTACGCCACCATGTGCAACAACGCCGTGTCTCCGGGCAATCCCAACTTTTTTGACGACGCGGACGCGCGCATGGGCGGGAGCCTGATAATCGGGCCCCGGGGAGAAGAGCTGGCGCGGGCGCGGGAGGCGGAGACGGCCATCTCTGCGCGCATTCCGCTGGCGGCATTTCGGGCTCGCCATCGCCAGCCCGTGGTGCACAAGGCGCTCTATGACGATGTTCTGGCGGGCTACCGCAATCCCTACGGTCCGAATCTCTTCAGCGACTACCTGCCAACAGATTTACAGGACGCCAAGCGCTATCTGAAAGACAAGAGCCGCTGGCAATAGCGCGCCGGGGTCAGGCGGACAGCTGCGCCACGCGCTCCCGCAGCAGCCGGCCAAACTTCAGGTAGTTGAACAGGTCGTCGATGGCCTGCTCATCCACCGCCTGGCGCTTGAGGGAGGGGGGCGGCGGCGGCAGCGGCACGTCGCAGCAGATGCCGGTCAGGCGCCGCGCCAGGCGAGCGTCGTCGGCGTGGCGCTTGAGCTTGCCGGCCAGCGATTTGGCGCCCCGGAGCGACAGGTAGGTCACCTCGTCGGCGCGGCCCAGCAATTCTTCCAGCGTGCCAAAGTGTTCCAACAGTGCGGCGGCAGACTTTGGGCCGATGCCGGGCACGCCGCTGATGTTGTCGACGGCGTCTCCCGTGAGGGCCAGGAAGTCCGCAATCTGTTCCGGCGTGACGCCAAATCGCTGCTTGACCTCAGCGTAGTCGGTGCGTCGGTTGCGGGCAAAGTCCCACAGGCAGTCGCCGGGCCGCAGCAGCTGCGTCAAGTCCTTGTCGCTGGAGACCACGTGGTGGCGGCAGCTGGCCAGGTTCGGCAGCCGGGCCAGCGTGCCGATCAGGTCATCCGCCTCAAACCGGTCGTCAGAAAAACACTCGATGCCCAGCGCCTCGGCAATGGCCCGGCAGTGAGCAAACTGGCGCTTCAGCTCCACCGGCGCGGTTTCCCGGTTGGCCTTATAGCTCGGGTCGATGTCGTTGCGAAACGAGCTGTCTAGACTTTCATCAAAGGCCACCGCCACGTGGCTGGCGCGGGTTTGCTCAAGCAACGCCAGCAAAAAGCCGGTAAAGCCGTAAACCGCGTTGGTGGGATTGCCGTCGCCGTCGTTCAGCGCCGGGTCGATGCTGAAGTAGGCGCGAAAGACATAAACGCTCGCGTCGATCAGGTACAGATCGGTCAACGGAGGAGGTCGGCGCGCGGCGCCGCGGTCAGGCCTGACCGGCGGCCCGCAGGCGTTCCAGCAGCGGGCTGTTGCGCGGGAAGTGGGCCAGCAGAAAATCCATCTGGTCCGCTAGGATCCGTTTGCCCTGCAGGTACACGTACTCAGCGTGGGTCGGCGCAAAAGGAATCGCGAGCAGCTCCATGCCGGCCCCCTCCGGTGTGCGCCCCGCCTTGTGGTTGTTACAGCGTTTGCAGGCGGTGACCACGTTGGTCCAGTGGTCCTGGCCGCCGCGGCACAGCGGAGTGACGTGGTCCCGGGACAGGTCCCGGGTGGCAAAGCGGTTGCCGCAGTAGAGGCAGAGATTTGAGTCGCGGCGAAACAGGGCCCGGTTGCTCAGCGGCGGCGTGTAGTTTGGGCTGCGGTGACCGCTGTTGGCGTGGACGCCCTGGGTGGCGACGATCGCGTTAACGTCGACGAAGCTGCGGCGTCCGGTCTGGGCGCAGATGCCGCCGTGGATGCGGTAGAGACGGGAGCCCAGGGAGTACACCACCAGGTCGAGCGCAAGATACTTGGCCGCCTGCTGGTAGTCGATCCACTCGATGGGCATGCCCGCCACGTCGGTGCGCAACACTTTCAGGTGCAGGTCAACCATGGTGCGGGTGTCCAGGCGGCGACGTTAGCCCAATCTATGCAATTACCGGGTCAGGATCAAGGCACAGCGGGGACCGAACGCCGGGGCGATGTGTCGATCGGTTGGCGCGGGCCTCAGCGGGCTGTGGCAATGAGCTTCTCGAGCAGCGCCAGGGCCTGGCCCAGATAGCTTCCGCCGAACAGATTGGCGTGATTGAGTACGTGATACAGCTGATACAGCGGGCGCCGCTGGCGGTAGCCGGCGTGCAGCGGCAGGCGATCCTCGTAGGCCTGATAGAAGGCCGGGCCAAACCCGCCGAAAAGCTCGGTCATGGCCAGATCGCTTTCCCGGCAGCCGCAGTAGCACGCGGGGTCGTAGATGGCCGCGCCGCCGTCTGAGGTGCCCGCGTAGTTGCCGCCCCAGAGGTCGCCGTGGAGCAGGCTGGGATAGGGCTCAAATCCGGCAAACAGGCGGTGCAGGGCGGGGGCCAGCGCTTCTACCGCGTCGCTTACGCCGGCATGGCCCAGCAGGCGAGCCTGGTGCCGCAGGCGATAGCGGGTAAAGAAAACCACCCAGTCATCAGACCAGCGGTTTGGCTGAGGCGTGGCGCCGATGCGGTTGTCCCGATGCCAGCCAAAGCGCGGCTGGGCCGGGGCGTGGAGCTCCGCTAGACCCATTCCCAGGGCGCGATCCGTCGTTGGGGATTTGCGGGTCAGCGGCAGCTGTTCGAGCACCAGAAAGGCCTGTCCCCCGGCGTCGCCGGTGGCCAGCGGTTTGGGAATCACCAGCGAAGTATTCGCCTGGCGCAGCGTTGCAAGTCCTTCGGCTTCCGCCTCAAACGCCTCGCGATCGACGCCGCCAAATTTTGCAAAATAGCTGGCGGAGGCAAAGCGTATGATCGCCGCGGCGTTGATATCACCGCCGGAAACCGTTTCCCAGCGGGCCGGGGGGCTGGCCTCGCCAAGCGCCTGGGTAAGACTCGCAACAAAAGCCGGGTTCATACGACCGTCCGCGGACGGTCGTTGGCCTCGTGAATTTTTGCCGGGTAGCGGGAGATGGCCGCGGAGCGTCAGGTGGCCAGAAACAGATCAACCAGCTGATCGTGACTGTGATCCATCGCGAGGTCACAGGCGGACAGCCCGTTGATATCCCGCAGGCGCTTGTTCGCCCCGGCCGCCAGCAGCTCCTGAACAGGTTCCAGCAGCCCCCGGGCGGCGGCCGCATGCAGCGCTGACCAGCCGGTCAGGTCCTGGCTGTCCAGGGAAGCTTCCTTGTCGATCAGCATGCGGGTGAGCGGCGCCACGGCGGCGTGGATCAGACCATCATCTTCCCGCGCCCGCACCCCCAGCAGCAGCATGAGGGCGGACTGGCCTTCGTCATTGACCGCGTTAACGTCCGTGCCGGCCTTGAGCAGCAGCTCAACGGTTTGTTTGCCGGCCTCGAGCTCGTTGCTGTGCAACGCGTTCTGGACCGCGGCCATCAGCACGGTGCCCTGCGTCTCGTCGGTGTGCATGACGTCGGCACCGAGGCTCAGCAGTAGCTTCACCATGCGCGGCCGCCAGCGTGCCGCCGCCAGCATGAGCGGCGTAATGGCAAACTGCTGCCGCTGGTCGACGTCGACGCCGCGGTCCACCAGCAGCCGGACCACTTCCCGGTGTCCGCCCAGGGCCGCCGCGCCCAGCGCCGTGGTGCCGCTGGCAGCCGCAATATTGCCATCCGCGCTGGCCGTGAGCAGCGCCGAGACCACGTTGGGGTGGCCGGCCCCGCTGGCGCGCAGTAGCGGTGTGCAGCCGCTGGCATCCCGTTCGTTCACGTCCAGGCCCCGGGCCAGCAGGCGCTTGACCCGACCCAGGTTGCCGTCCGCCGCCGCTCGCAGGAGCTGCCCCGGGGTCATATCCGGGGGCGGCGCATCGGCCTCCGCCTGAACCCCGCGCATCAGCAGGTTCTGCAGCGTGCCGTCTCCCCGGTCCATGGCCAGGGTGAGGGGCGAAACGCCTTCATCGTTGGCCAGCCGGGCATCGGCACCGCCCCGCACCAGTTCCCGCAGGATGCCGAGCTGCAAACGGTCCTCGGCGTCCATGGCAACCATCAGGGCGCTGTTGCCGCCCTCATCCACCGCGTTCACGTCGGCGTCGGCGGCCAGCAGGTGGCTGATCATCTGCTTGTCCCGGCAGCCCGCGGCCCAGTGCAGCGCGGTGCGGCCGATTTCGTCCCGCTCATTAACGTCGGCGCCGGCGTCCAGCAATGCGCTAGTGAGCATGGAGAGCTGGCTCAGCACGTCCTCGTCGCACTCCGGCGATCGTTCGTGCTGGGCATCGGCGTAGCCGGCAATCCAGATCAGCGAACGGCTGCCGGGATCCAGCTGGGCGCCTCGTTCCAGCAGCAGCTCGATGACGTCAACCGGGGTCGGCGACTGCTGCAGCAGGCACTGGAGCAGAGACTCTCCGGCGCGCGACTGGGCGTTGGCGCCGAGGCCGTTTTCCAGCAGCCAGCGCGGCGCCAGGGCCCGGCCGGCGGCGACCGAGTTCAGAAACGCGGATGCCAGCCACCAGTTTGGCGCTTCAGGCTGACTCAGCAGCACCGCCTTCATCTGCTCTACGTCATCGATCACGGCGGCCTCCAGGAGGCCGTCATAGCCCGCGTCCTCGCGCTCCGTCAGTTCTTCATCGCTGACGGGCGTGACGCCCGCTTTGCGCGGATCAATGTCCGCTTCCGCCTCGCCCAGATCAATGACCTCAGAGAGATCGTCCGCCTCCAGGGCGATCGCCTCGTCCTCCAGCGGCTGCAGGGCCGGATGCGGTTCGTCCAGGGAGATGTCGACGGCGCTGATCAGCGCTGCGGTCGGGTCATCGTCAGGTTCCAGGTCCGCCGCGTCCGGGTCCGAGACAATCTCGAAACTGGGATCTGATCCCACCGCCTCGAGCGGTTCCGCCGCCAGATCCACGTCCACCACTGCCAGCTCCGGATCGCCCGGCACCGAGAGGTCCTCCGGCACCAGCTCGAACGGTGGCGGTTCTGACGCCACGGCGATCAGCTCCGGTTCCGGCACAACGATCAGTTCCGGCTCCAGCTCCACCGGCGCCGGGGCTTCCGGCTCTGCTGCCACCGATTCTGGTTCCGGCTCTGGTTCCGCCTCGGGCTCGGGCTCCGCTTCGGCTTCCAGCTCAACCTCCGGCGTGTCTTCCAGGTCCGCCTCCGGCGCCATTTCAAGCTCGAACGCCGGTTCGCTTTCCGGTTCCGGCTGGGGCGGCGCCTCCGCCTCGGCGTCCGGCGGCGTTTCGGCGGATACCGGTGCCTCCGTCGCTGCAGCCGGCGCTTCCGCCGCATCGCTCTCTTCCGGCACCGCTTCGTCTACCGCCACGCCGTCATCATCGATGCTGATGGCGGTCATGGTCTGGGTGGCGGACTCCAGCTGCGTGCGGCTGCGGGGGTTGAGCTGGCGCTGGGCCCAGTCGCGATCTTCCGCCGTTTCAAAGGTGGTGAGATTAATCTCCGCGCCGCTCAGCTCATCGTCCGGCGGCTCGGCGGATGCTGGCGACGGGCCGCCCGCGCTGGGGCCCCGCGTGCCCAGCGCATCAGCGATGCGCCAGCGGCCGGCGGCGGCCGCCAGGTCGCCGGCTTTGCGGCCTTCGCGATTGGCCACGTCCGGTTCGGCCCCCATGGCCATCAGCAGCCGGATCGTATCCGCGTCGGCCCGGGTCGACGACACCGCCACCAGCAGTGCAGTGCGCCCGGGCTTGTCCCGGTGTTCGGTCTCCGGATTCCAGAATACAAACTGTTCGAGCACGCTGTTGGCGCCGGAGCGTGCCGCCTCCATCAGGGCGGTATTGCCAAAAGCGTCGCGCGCGTTGATGTCGGCGCCGGCCTTGAGCAGGACGTCCGCAATCTGGGCGTTGCCCTTGAGGGCGGCACCCATGAGGGCGGTGCGGCCGAGCTTCGCCCGGTGGTTGACGTCGGCGCCGTGGCGAAGCAGCAGTTCTGCGCCGGCGGGGTCATCCTTGGCGAGCAGCGCCGCCTCCGCCAGCGGCGCGGGGCCGCGATCCGGATTGACCCCAACGTCGTGCGTCAGCAGCAGCTCCACCGCTGGCCACATGCCTGCGCCGGCGGCGATCGCCAGCGGTGATTTGAGCTCAGCGTTCAGGACATTGAGGTCGGCGCGGTTGGAACTCAGCAGGCTGATGATCTGGGTATCGCCCAGCTGGGCGGCAAAGTGTGCGGCGGTGTTGCCGTTGCCGGCCGGCTGATCCGGGGTTGCCCCCTGTTCCAGCAGCCATTTGGCAATCTGCAGTCGTTCCGTGCTGTGGCCGGCGACCACCGCCACCAGCAGCGGGACGGCGTCGTGCAGCTGATCCAGCGCCCCGGACTGGTTGGCGAGGTGTTTGAGTTCGCGTAAACGGCCATCAAAGGCGGCCTGCGCGATGGGTGACTGCAGGTCGCTGCGAACCAGCAGAGGCACATTTCGAATCATATGACTCGACGGAAACCCTGAATCCCCGGATATTACCCGATTTTGCGAGTAAAATTCATAAGTTACAAGCAACTTGTGACGCAGGCCTCAGGCCGGTTAGGCTGCGGCCTGCTGAAATCCGCCAAAAATCCCCGAAATTTGGTCAAAACCGTGAACGAACCAGCCCCGCAAATCACCTCTGAGGATCCCACCAGCTCCCGCTGGCAGCTGGCCGGAGACGTGCTTCGATTCCAGGCCAAGCTGTTTGTCGACGGCCTGCGGGATCTGCTGATGAGCCCGATCAGCCTCGTAGCGGCCCTGGCCGGTCTGCTGTTTGAGCCCCGCCATCCGCGGCGCTGGTTTGACCAGGTCATCGAATTTGGTCGCCAGACCGAGGTGTGGATCAATCTGTTTGGCCGCCGCACCGGCCGCCCTGGGCTGGATGATCTGTTTGGCACGCTGGAGGAGCGGCTGCGGCAGCAGGTGGATCAGGGTGGCATTACCGCCGGGGCGAAAAAGCGCATTGACGATTCGCTGGATCGGCTGCAGCGGGAAATCAGCAATCGGGTCAGCCAATCAGGGGAGCCGCAGCCGGACAAGGACAAACCCGCAGATTCCAGCTAGCAGCGGTGAAGGCCCTCTCAGATCTTGAGCGAGTCGAGGCGGGACGGGTCGTCCAGCAGCGCCGCGGCGTCGTCCGCGGGGAGCGATTTGCCGATTAGAAATCCCTGCGCCAGGTGGCAGCCAAGCTCGGATATGTAATCCAGCTCCGCGGCCTCTTCGATGCCCTCCACCACAACCTTAAGACGCAGTGCCCGCATCAGGGCCACGATGCCCCGCAGCAGCTCCTTTGCCCGCGGCTCGGTTTCCAGCGGCCGGACAAATGCCTGGTCAATTTTGGCGTAGTCCACATCGAGCTGGTAGAGCGTCGCCAGGGAGGAGTAGCCGGTGCCGAAGTCATCCAGGGAAACCTGAAACCCCAGCTCGTGGGCCCGGTCGATCCAGACGTCCGTGGCCTGCATGTCCACCGCCAGGCTCTCGGTGATCTCAAGCTTGATATCCGCCCGGTTCAGGCCGAAGCGGTCTGCCCGGGAGGCGGCCTGCACGATGAAGTCCGGGTCGGCAATCTGGCGCGCGGACACGTTGATACTCATGAACAGCGATCCCGGGCCGTAGCCCTCGCGCTGCTGAAACTGCTGGAGCTGGGCGCAGGCCGTTTCAAACACGTAAAGGCCGACCGGCACAATCAGGCTGGTTTCCTCCGCCAGCGTGATAAACAGGCCGGGGGAAATAGCGCCACGGGCCGGATGATGCCAGCGAGTGAGCGCTTCGAAGCCGGCCACCTTGCGCGTGGCGCAGTCCAGCAGCGGCTGATAGTTGACCTGCAGCTGCCCCTGGGCGAGGGCGTCCTTGAGCTCCGCCTCCAGGCGGATCTTATCGATGCCGTGGCGCACGTATTCGCCGACCACGTCTTCGGAGATGAGCTCATCCTGGGGGGAGGCCAGGCTGGCGTCACCCTTGACCGTATTTAGGCCGCTGCGATAGCGGTCCAGGAGAATTTTCACCAGCAGCTTCAGGATCGGATCCGCCTGGGCAATCCGTTCGGTGAGCTGATTCCGGGTCACCACCATCAGCCGTGTGGCGCTGATGGCGGTGGCGGTGGCGGTGCGCGGCGCGCTGTCGATCACGCCCATCTCGCCGACAATTTCGCCGGCCCCAAGCTCGGTGATCACGACCCGCTGGCCCTCCGAGACGGTGGATATCTCCAGCGTTCCGTCCTCGATGATGTAGGCGCAGTCGGCCCGATCACCTTCGCTGAACAAGACGTCCCCCACAGCCAGCTGGCGGCTGCTTGCCTGATTTTCCTGAGGATGGTTCAAAGTTCTACCCCTGACGGCGGCAGCGTCACAAAGTCCCCGGTTGCGCTGCTTTAAGCGGATTTCATCATACGCGGGTCCGCTGCGGATCACATCAGCGCTCCTGGTCCGTTGACCGGGTTTTACTTTCCATCCCCCGAAGGTCAGGGTTGCCGGTGAGTTGATTTGCCCCAAAAATGTAAAGATGCGGCAGGTTTATTATCAGTTTCCCCAGAAACCCCGGGGCACCGTGGCCACAGTTCTGAGCGCTCTCGTGGGGCTCGGTGTGCTTGGGCTGATGCTGTTCTTTGGCCTGATCGTGGGTGCTGTGCTGGCCGCGGTGGGCCTGCTGGTGGCCATCTACTTCCGGGTTCGGCTCTGGTGGCTCAAGCGCCAGGGACAGCTGCCGGGCGAGCGCCCTAACGCGGCCCGCCGGCGGCCCGGCGGGGACGTGATCGAAGGGGAGTATGAGGTCGTCGACCGGCGCGATCGGCGCTGACGTGGCGCCACTGGCGCTCAGCCGTAGACCCAGTTCACCGCGGGCACCATCACCACCAGAAAGACGATCGTCATCAGCCCGCCGGTTTTGAGAAAGTCGGTGACGCGGTAGCCGCCCGGTCCCATGATGAGGGCACTGACCTGATGGGTGGGGATCAGAAAAGCGTTGGATGCGGCGATGGCCACGATCAGCGCAAAGACCGCCGGGTCGGCCCCCACCGCGAGGGCAACGTTGATCGCCAGCGGCACCAGCAGCGCGGTAGCCCCCACGTTAGACATCACCAGGGTAAAAAACGTGGTCATGGTGGCCAGCATGATCTGCAGCACAATCACCGGCACGTCCCCCAGGAAAGCGAGCGTTTCCTGGGCAATCCAGGCGGCTGTGCCTGTCGCGTCCATCGCCTGGCCCAGCGGGATCAGGCTGGCCAACAGAAACACCGTTTTCCAGCTCACGGCTCCGTAGGCCTCGTCCATGCTGATGACGCCGGTCAGAATCATGCCCACGGCGCCCACCAGCAGACAAATGGACAGACGAAAATCGGACAGCATGATCAGGCCCATGGCTAGGGCGAAAAAGCCCAGCGCCCAGCCGACCTTGTGGGGCCGCTGTTCCTCTTTCGGCAGGTCGGTTACCACCACAAAATCCCGCTCGCCGGAGGCCCGGCTCAGGTCGCGCCAGGTGCCGTGCATGATCAGCGTGTCCCCCACCTGCAGCGGCAGCGTGCGAATGTCTTTGTGGTGCACCTGATCCGCCCGCTGCAGCGCCAGAACGCTGAAGCCAAACGCTTTTCTAAAACGCACGTCGGCCACGGATTTGCCCACCAGCCTTGAGCCCGGGGGAATGACGCTCTCGGCAATACCGGCCCGGGAAGGATTAAGCAGTGCACCAAAGCTCGACAGGCGCGGCTGCAGCACCAGCTGGTGCTCCTGGGCAAAATCCGTCACCTGCTCCCGTTCGCCCATCGCCCCGAGCACGGTGCCCACCCAGATCATTTCCTCCGAGGCCGGGGCGAGATGCCGTTCATCACCGTTGCGAATGGCTACCAGCGAGGGGGCGCCGGTCATCGCCTCCGCTTCCCCGATGGTGAGGCCCACCAGCTGGCTCTCGGAGGTCACCAGCAGCTCGTAGACATCTCCGCGCACGCCGTAGAGGCTGGCGAAGTAGCTGCGGGTGCGGCCGGGACGACTTTTTTCGAGCACCTGTTTCTTGGGCAGCAGAAAGCGGCCAAAGGCGAGAAAAAACAAAATGCCGGCGGCCAGCAGAATCAGCCCGATGGGGGTCACCGAAAACAGGTCAAACGTGTTGAGCGTGTCCGCGCCGGGCGGCAGATTGCGATTGGAGCTGACGATCAGGTCGTTCAGCAGAATCAGCGGCGAGGAGCCCACCATGGTCAGCGTGCCGCCTAATATGGCGCAAAAACCCATCGGCATCAGGAGTCGGCTCAGGCTGATCTGGCTGCGGGTGGCGATACGGCTGATGACCGGCAGGAACAGCGCCGTGGCGCCCACGTTCTGCATAAACCCGGAGATGATGCCGACGGTGCCGGACACGAGCGGAATGATGCGCGCCTCCGTGCGTCCGCCCAGGCGCAGGATGAACTGGGCCACGATCGCCATGACGCCGGTCCGGTCAAGGCCCGCACCGATGATCATCACGGCAATGATGGAGATCACCGCGTTACTGGCAAAGCCCTGAAAAAGCTGGTCTGACGGCAGCAGCCCCAGCAGGCCGATGGCCACCATGGCGCAAAGTGCCACCACGTCTACCCGCAGGATCTCCAGCACGAACAGCACCACGGTCACGCCCAGCACGCACAGCACCAGGATCATTTCCGTTGTGAGAGTCAGTTCGCTCACGCCCCTGCGCTTCCGATCCGTCTAAACCCCGAAGCCAAATTATGCCGGCCCTTGTGTCGTGATCCCGTGCGCGTCTGGCGAAGGGGCACGGACTAGCGGTCCACGCGCCGGTAAAGCAGGTCCGTGACCTCGTGACCCAGGTTAAGGCCGCGCTTTTCAAAGCGGGTCAGCGTGCGCCAGGCCGGCCGGGGCGCGCTCTGCCCGGGCCCCACCGCGTTTTCAAGCTTCCCGCAGCGCTCCAGCACCTCAATCATGTGCTCGGCGTAAGGAGCCCAGTCCGTCGCCAGGTGAAAAACCCCGCCCGGGCGCAGCGCTTGCGCCACCTGCTGCACAAACGGGGGCTGCACGATGCGCCGCTTGTGATGGCGTTTTTTCGGCCAGGGATCCGGGAAAAACAGGCGGACCCCCGCCAGGCTTGCGGTTGCCACGTGGTGACGGAGCACGTCACAGGCGTCCCCTTCGATCACCCGGACGTTCTCAAGGTCCCGTTCCTGGGTTTTCAGCAGCGCCGCCCCAAGTCCGGGCCGGTGGACCTCAACGCCAACAAACTCCGTGTCCGGCTCCTGGCTGGCCATGTCGACCAGCGCGTCCCCGTTGCCGATGCCAATCTCCAGCACAATCGCAGCCCCGGTCGGCAGCTGCCGGTGCAGCAGGTCTCGGGCACCCAGGCGCAGCCCGTAGCGAGGCCACAGGCTGTCCAGCGCCTGCCGCTGGGCCGGCGTGGTGCGCCCGCCGCGCAGCACAAAGCTGCGCACGCCGCGCCGGGTGGTTTCGCTGCCAGTCGAATCGCTCATCGTTGTCGGTAACCGGCGCCTTCGGCGGGCGCCTGCGCCTATTGTAGCGCTGCGGACCATTGCATCCGATATACTCCGCGCCGAAAAAGGGAATCAGATGCTGAATAAAACCGACATTACCCGGAATTGGCTGCCCCGGTACACCTCCATGCCGCTTGAGAAGTTTGGCCAATGGGTGCTCCTGACCAACTTCGCTAACTACGTCACGTCCTTCTGCGAGCAGTTTGGCTGCGATCTCTACGGCGAGGGCCGCCCGATGCAGTCGGCCACAAATAACGATGGCCTGACCATTATCAACTTCGGCATGGGCTCACCAAACGCCGCTACGATCATGGACCTGCTCACCGCCGCCAGTCCTCAGGGCGTACTTTTTCTTGGCAAATGTGGCGGGCTGAAGAAATCGACGGAGATTGGCAATTTTATTCTCCCGATTGCGGCGATTCGGGGGGAGGGGACCAGCGACGATTACCTGCACCCGCAGGTGCCGGCGCTGCCGTCGTTCAAACTTCATAAATTTGTCTCTGACAAGCTCCGGGACCACGAGCTGGAATATCGTACCGGCGTGGTCTACACCACCAACCGGCGGGTCTGGGAGCACGACGAATCGTTTCATGAACGGCTCCGGGCCATGACCTGTATCGGCATCGATATGGAAACCGCCACTTTGTTTATTGTGGGGCACAAAAACCAGATTTCCCGCGGCGCCCTGCTGCTGGTGTCCGATGTGCCGACGACCCCGGACGGCGTTAAAACCGAGGAATCGGATCGCGCCGTCACCCAGAACTGGGTCGATATGCACCTGCAGCTCGGCATCGAATCGATGACGGAGATTGGCCGCAAGGGCGAGAAGATCAAACACTTCCAGTACTGAGCGTCGGTTTGCCCGGGAACGGGCATTTCGTCCCCCCGCGCTTGCCGCTACACTGACCCTGCGGCGCCGCCTCCCGAGGCGGGCCGCGGTACCGGCCCCGGCGGGTGTAGTTCAATGGTAGAACCTCAGCTTCCCAAGCTGATGACGTGGGTTCGATTCCCATCACCCGCTCCAACCTCCAGCTTTGCCGGTGCTACAGTCGATGCTTTGTATCCAGCGGAGACCCCTCCATGAGAGCTTTTCTGGGCATCAGCCTCCTGGCATTGATCGCAGGTTGCAGCAGCGTTTCCCGCGTTTCTGACGAAGCGGGCGCCAACGCCTGCGACCCTGCTGCGGCCCCCGCGCTGCTGGTGGTGGTCGGCGATAACTTGAATCCCGACCAGTATCGCGCGTACGGCGAGGCGCTTGCCGCAGCGGGCCTGTATGAGCGGCTGGAGGGTTACTACCTGGCGCTGGGAGATCCGGATCGGGTGCTGGAAGGGGAGTGGCCGGAGCCGCGTTTTCAGGTGCTCGCGCGCTTTCCCTGCCTCGCGGCTGTGGAGGCATTCTGGTACTCGTCTGAATACGAAGAAATCAAGAAACTGAGAACCGGGGCCGGCGCCGTCGTCGCGGCGGCCTTTGAGGAACGCTCGGTGCCCGAGCGGGTGCGGTGGTTGCGCCCGGAGCGGTAGCCGCTCCGGGCACAGGTTTTCTGCCTGAAACCTCGTCGATCAGCTGAGAGGCTCGGGCTGATAGGGCAGCGAGGAGTGGTGCAGGATAATCCGCAGCGTGCCTGCCTCGTCCTTTTTGTAACCCCAGCTCTTGTCGACCTTGGTCACGTTGCCGTCCTTGTCGGTGCAGGTGACCCAGCCCATCCACATGGCGACATCGCCCTGAATGAAACTGGCGGCGGTCTCGGACTCAACCGTGCGCCACCCTTTGATGCCGAACCCGCCATCAAGCGGGTACTCGGCGCTGTGGCCGACAAAGTAGGCCAGCGCGCCGTCGCGGGTTGGCCGAAAGGTTTTCTCGCCGCTGGCGAGGGTAGGTTTGAACAGCACCGGACCCAGGTTGTAGCCGTACGCGGCATCCAGTGCGCCGCCGGCCGTTTCCCGGGCGGCGTCGATGCCCCCGTCTTCAAAGGCCTTCGACACGGCGACAAGAGCGTCGCCCCAGATTTTGCGTGCTTCAGCAAGTTCCTGTTCAGTGATAGTTGCGGTCATTACGTTCTCCGAAATTGGCACCCGTCAGGTGCAGGTTGCGGCCCGGGGCCTATCGGAGCCCCGCACCGCCGTTGATCAAATGTTGAATCAGGCGGACCGGCCGGGCTTTGATCTGCCCGGCCGGTCGCGCAATGCTGTCGATCTAGCTCGCCGCGGGTGCCTCCTGAGGCGGCGTGCCGGCAGCGCCGCCGCCGGTTGCCTCTTCCACTTCGGAGAGGGCCGCCTGGAGTGCCTCCAGCCGGGTGGGATGAGTGGTGTCGCCGGGGATGCAGTGGTCCGCGTTCAGACCCTCCAGCACGTCCTTAACTTCCTTGCTCATGCCCGTGACGTAGAGCGTTTTATGCGCCAGCCGAGCGTCGCAGGCGATCGTCTCCACCGCTCGGGCGGCGGATACGTCGAGAAACGGCACCCGGGAGAAGTCGAGCACGATCGCGGCGGTATGATCCCGCACGCGTTCCCGGACCTGGTGGCCTACGTCGGCGGCAGCGCCGAAGCTTAAGGGGCCCCCAAAATCGAACAGGGTGATTTTGCCCGCGCCGCGGTCCAGAATCGCCTGTTCCTCGTTGGTGGTGATGGAACCCTCGGGGTTTTTGAAGTCGTCCAGCTGCTGGTCCGCCATGCGCTTCACAAACGCCAGCGCTGCCAGCACGACGCCCACCGCGACGGCGGTAATCAGGTCGACAAAGACGGTGAGGCCGAGCACCAGCACCATCAGCACCAGATCCCAGCGGGGGCCCTGATGGGCGCGCTTGAGGTAGGACACGTCAACAATGTCGTACCCCACCTTGATCAGAATGCCGGCCAGCACCGCGTGGGGAATCTGCGAGGCCAGCGGCGACAGGCTGAGCACCACCGCCAGCAGCACCAGGGCGTGCAGCATGCCCGCCAGCTTGGTGGAACCCCCGGTCCGAATGTTCACCACCGTACGCATGGTGGCGCCGGCGCCGGGAATGGCGCCGAACAGGCCGGCCACCGTGTTGCCGATACCCTGGCCTACCAGCTCCTTGTCCGAGTCGTGGCGGGTTCGGGTCATGTTGTCCGCCACCAGCGACGTCAGCAGACTGTCGATGGCGCCCAGGATGGCCAGGATGATGGCCGCTTCCACCACGATCAGAAAGCTGTCCTGACTGAATTCCGGGAGCACAAAGGACGGCAATCCGGTGGGGATGTCGCCCAGCACAGGTGAGCCTTTGATGAACAGGCTCAGTACGGTGCCGATGATCAGCGCCGCCATGGCGCCGGGGATGAACTTACCCAGTGATTTGGGCCAGAAGAAAATCACCACCAGGGTGACGACGCCCACGGTCAGAGCAGCCCAGTTTGGATCAACCACCGCAGACGGAATAGCGGCCAGGGCAGGGATGGTTCCGCCTCCGTCGGGTTCGTGGCCAAATAGTCGCGAAAGCTGCAGCGCGATGATGATGCAGCCGATGCCGCTCATAAAGCCCGATACCACGGGGTAGGGGACCAGTCGAATGTACTGGCCCAGCCGCATCACGCCAAAGGCGATCTGCAGCAGGCCCGCCAGCACCACCGAGGCAAAGATCAGCCCGACGTTGCCGCTCAGAGAGCCGAACACGCCGGCAAACACCACCACCATGGGACCCGTGGGGCCCGAGACGTTGGCGCCCGTGCCGCCGAACAGGGAGGCGAAAAAGCCAACAATGATGGCGCCCCACAGGCCGGCGATGGGGCCGGCCCCGGAGGCCTCGCCGAATGCCAGGGCCAGCGGGAGGGCAACGATACCGGTGGTCAGTCCACCGTAAATGTCTCCCCGCAGGTTACTAAAGTCGAAAAAGGGTGTTCGCTCCTGTGCGGCAGCGGTATTCATGTTTTCTCTCCTAGGTGGGGCGCTCTTAGGCGCTCCGAATTGTGATTCGAAGGTTTCACGGATCGGTGGTTGTTATTTAGCTATCCGTTTGCGCAACCGGGGTGGATTCCCACAGTTGTCTCGCATCGTTGATTTCGTCGGGGGACACGGCATTCATGCGTCCCTCGACAAAGGCCAACCCGTCAATAATCCAGTTGGCGATTTCGGGCTGAACGAGGTGGTAGATGTGGTGCCGGCCCTCGCGTCGCTCGTCGACCACCCGGTGCACCCGCAGAATGCCCAGATGCTGGGAGGCACGGGTGGGCGCGATGTCCAAGGTCTCGGCCAGCGTATTAACGTCCGCTTCGCCACCACGGAGTTCTTCGATCAGGCGAATGCGGTCCGGATGCGCGATGGACTTAAGAAGTTGAGCAAGCTCTTTGGCGACGACGTTGCGAGCGGGCACTTAGCTATATGTTTACGTATTCAAGTATTTGAATATATTAATACATGAAAGTATGAAGATTTCGTGAATTCCGGGGCGGTTGGCTTGCGGGGTGGGAGATTGTTGCGATGTTAACGGACGCTTACGCTCCGTTTAACTCTTTCTTAATGCAAATGTTAGTACCTTAACCCTGCACTCGCTAACGAATTAACCCTGACCTCTTCTGGGATTGGCAGATCGGGTCGAAGGTAATCGGGGCAGTAGCTCAGGGCTCAAGCATGGAGTTTGGTCAGCACTCCCGCTTGAGCCCTTTCTTTTGAACGCCCATCATAGGGGCGCTTCAGCTCAATCCCAAGCAAAATCAGCCGGGGCCAGCGGACCACGTGAAAATACTCATTGTCGAAGATAACCCTGATATTGCCGCCAACATAGGCGATTACCTGGAAGACCGGGGTCACGTTGTCGACTTTGCCGGCGACGGTGTCACCGGCCTGCACCTGGCCGTGGTCAACGAGTTTGACGCCATCGTGCTGGATCTGATGCTGCCAGGCATGGACGGACTGGACGTCTGTCGCAAGCTGCGGGAGGAAGCGCGCAAGAACACCCCGATTCTGATGCTCACGGCGCGCGACGCGCTGGAGCAGAAGCTGGAGGGTTTCAAAACCGGCGCTGACGACTACATGGTCAAGCCGTTTGAGCTGCAGGAGCTGGAGGCGCGGCTGGTGGTGCTGGCCCGCCGCGGCAAGGCCGTTGAACCGCGGGTGCTGGTGGTCGGGGATCTGGAGTACAACCTGGACACGCTGACCGTCACTCGGGCCGGCACCGATATCAATCTCAACCCCACCGGCCTCAAACTGCTGCAGCGCCTCATGGAGGCGTCGCCGCGGGTGGTATCCCGGCACGAACTGGAACTGCGCGTGTGGGGCGAAGAACTGCCTGACAGCGATAGCCTCCGGGTGCATATTCACAGCCTGCGGGCCGCCATCGACAAGCCTTTCGATGCGCCGATGATCCAGACCCGGCACGGCATCGGATACCGCCTGGTTCAGCCCGATGCAGTTCAAGCGTAGGCTACGCGACCGAATCATCATCTCGTTTCTGCTGTTTGGGACGCTGCTGAGCGGCCTGTTCGCGGTGACGGCGTTGGGGATGCGCCAGAATCTGGAAAACGCGCTCATCGATGAAACCCTTGTGCGGGATCTGGACGAGTGGCTGGATCAGATCCTGAGCGGCGACACCGAAGGTGCCGGATTCTCCTCCCGCTACTACGCCTGGCTCGGACGTCGGAACCTGGCCCTGAGCAACCTGCCTGAAGCCCTGCCGGACGATTCGGAGCTGCGCGAGCGGGTCGTGGAGCTGGTCGGCCTGCCCAACGGCATCCATGAAATTGCGACGGTAAGCCGCCGCTACAAAATTGCCGTCGACAAACGGCCCGAGCTTTGGGGCTATGTGGTCTACGACACCACGCCGGATCCGCGGGAAAACCTGCTGCTGTTCGGTTTCCTGGCGGGACTTGGCGTTGCCTTTTCTCTTCTGATGCTGGTGCTCGCCATCTGGTCGTCGAAGCGGGTCATCCGGCCCGTTTCGGATCTGGCCCGGCGCGTCAGCGCCATGGGCAAAGGCACCCATCCGGAAGCGCTGGCGTCCAACTATGCAGACGACGAAGTCGGGCAGCTGGCCCGGGCCCTGGATGAATATGCCGAACGGCTCACGGCGCTGGTGGTGCGCGACAAGGAGTTCAACGCCGATGTCAGCCACGAGCTCCGAACGCCGCTGGCGGTCATCAAAAGCGCCACCGAACTGCTGCTGGCACAGCCGAATGTCGACGAAAAAACCCGCACCCGCCTGACCCGCATTGAGCGGGCCGCGCGCCAGACCACCGAATTGACCGAGGCGCTGCTGCACCTGGTGCGGGCGGAACGGGTCGACCGGGTCACCGGCGAGTATTTCCGGGTGGACAAGATTGTTGAAGAGGTTGTCGACTTCAAGCGTCCCCAGATCGGCAACAAACCCATCTCCGTGTCGGTCAACGTGGAAGATTCGTTTTTAGTCTGCGCGCCCGAGTCGGTGATCGCCGTCGCGTTGGGTAACCTCATCGGCAACGCCTTTAAATATACGCCCCAGGGCAACGTCGATATCACCGTCGGCGCCAACCGCGTGGTCGTGGAAGACACCGGCCCGGGTCTGGCGGAAGACGAGATGCAGAAGGTGTTCACGCGCCACTACCGGGGCAGCACCGTCAAAGGCAAAGGTTCGGGTCTGGGGCTGGCCATCGTGCAGCGCTTCTGTGAACTCTACGAGTGGACCGTGGAAGTCGCCAGCCGCGAGGGCGGCGGCCTGCGAGCCACCCTTTCCTTCGGCCGCTGACCAGGCCCACCTGCTCGGCCCCAGCGGGGTCGATTGAATGTCATCCGGCCCTGTGCCATGTTCTGCGCCTTAACCGAGCTGGGGAGCTGTCGTTGGGGGTGGAAGAAAAACTGAGGAGTGCCCGGCAGGCATTCGACGAGGCGCGCTTTACCGAGGCCGCGCGCCGGTGCCGGGAGCTGATGAACGAGCCGGACATCACGCCGCCGCTGGTGGCCGCCGCGCTGGCCCTGGAGGGGGGGGCGCTGGTGCAGCTCGGTCAATATCGCCGGGGCCTCAAATCGCTGCACGAATCCGTCAACGTCCACGAAGCGCTGGGGGAGGAGATGTCTACCGGCTTTGCGCACAACTACATCGGTGCCGCCAGCGAGGAGCTGAAAGATCTGGCCGGTGCCTACGCGCACTACGAGCGGGCGTTGTATCTCGCTGACCAGGCGGCGGACCGGTCTCTCCAGGCCCGGGTGCTCGCCAATCTCGGGGACGCGCTGGTGACGGACGGCAAACCGGAGCAGGCCCTGGTGCATCTGAAGCGGGCGGCCGGCTGCGCGCAAGCGGTTGAAGAATGGTCCCTGCTGGGCTGGGTGGAGGGGGCAACGGCTCGCGCCCTGATGAGCACCGGCGATCTGGAGCAGGCCGGTTTGTATTTTGAAAACGCCATCACCCACAGCCACGCCGGGTCCGGCGCGCGCGCCGAGGGGGAGATCCTGCTGCACTTTGGCAATTACCTTAAGGCGATGAATCTCAAGGAGCAGGCGCTGGAGAACTATCGCTCGGCGCTCAGGATATTTGCGCGCGTCAACGCGCGCTGGGGCATCCGCCGAGCCCATCGGGCTCTGTCGGATTTTTATGCCGACAACGGCCAGTACCAAAAGGCCCTCGAGCACTACCGCCTGTTCCATGAGGCCCACGCCGACATGCTGGAGGAGCTGACGGACGCCTGGGAGTCCCAAAGCTGATGAAAAGACCCACGATCACCCTGATTGCCGCATTAGACCGGCGCCGTGCCATCGGCCGCGACGGCGACCTTCCCTGGCATCTGCCGGAGGACCTGAAGCACTTCAAGCGGGAGACGCTGAATAAGACCATGGTGATGGGACGACGCACCTTTGACGAGATCGGCAAGCCGCTGCCGCGCCGCCACAACGTGGTGATCACCCGGGGCGGCCGGAAATTTCCCAAAGGCATTACGCCGGTTAAGTCCCTCGCCGAAGCGCTGGCCATCGCCGAGTCGCCGGAGGTGATGATCGCCGGCGGCGGCGAGATCTACCGGCTGGCGCTGCCGCGGGCGGACCGGCTGCTGCTCAGTCATGTCGACACGGTGGTTGCGGACGCCGATACCTTCTTTCCGCGATTTTCCAAAAAGCGCTGGGCCGGCTGGCTGATGGATCGACAGGGACAGGACCCGCGCCACGAGCACGCCGTCGAGTTCTGGGAATACCTGCCGGCGATCAAAGACGACAAGGTGCTCTGCCGCACTCCCGCCGAAGGTCGTCGACCCACGCGCATTCCCAGCTGGAAATTTGACGCGATGACCGATGCCATTCTTGGCGCCGTCGACGCGGCGCCGGACGGGCGCATCGCGTTTCGTGATCTCGCTGCGGCGGTAGGCAAGCAACTGCCGGCGGAGCAGCGCAGCAAACTCGGCTCTATCGGCTGGCACGTAACCTGCGTCAAGCTGGAGCTGGAGGTGCGGGGCACCCTTACCCGCGGCAAAGCCGGCGGCCGGCAGGTGCTCTACCGCACCTGAAACGGCCGCTCCGGCCGGCGCAGGTCCACCGCGGTCAGCGCGCCACCCCACACGCAGCCCGAGTCCAGGCACACGGCGGAAGGCGTGACGTGGTAGCCCAGCGTCGCCCAATGGCCAAACAGTACGCGCCAGGATTTCTTGCGCTCTTGAGGCCACGCAAACCACGGTTTCAGGCCCCGGCGCTGGGTCCCCGGCGGGCCTTTATGCTCGGCGTCAAATCTCCCTTCTGCATCCAGATACCGCATCCGGGTCAGGGTGGCGGCGATGGCGCGGCGGCGGCTGCTGCCCGTAAGGTTTAAGTCCCAGGAGGGTTTGTTGCCGTAAAGCTGGCCAATGCGTTCTTCCCAGTCCCGGGCCTGAAGCAGCCGCTCCAGCTCCCGAGCCCTTGCCCGCGCTTCCCGCGGCTTCCACGTCGGGTGGATGCCGGCGTGAACCAAAATGGTCTTGCGCTTCTTGAACAGCTTCAGCAGCCGCTGATGGCGCAGCCAGTGGATCAGTTCGTCAGCGTCCGGCGCCGCAACAACCTGCGCCAGTTCCCGCTCCGGCCGCTTCACCGCTCCGGCCGCCAGCGCCAGCAGATGCAGGTCGTGATTACCCAGCACGGCCCGGACCGATTTGCGGTGCTTGAAGGCGAAGCGAAGGACCTTCAGGGATTGGCCGCCGCGATTCACCAGGTCTCCGGCAAACCAGAGTTTGTCCCGGCCCGGATCAAACGCCACCCGATCCAGCAGCCGACGCAGGTCGTCGTAGCAGCCCTGCACGTCGCCAACGACGTAGCGGGTCATCGCCGATGCAGCCCGGACCTGTGGCAATCAGCGCAAACCGCTTGCCGCGTGAGTGTTACCATGCGCGCTTTTCCGTACGGCCCCGATCCCTCATGCGAGCTTCCCGCTTTCACATTACCACCGTAAAAGAGACCCCGGCGGACGCCGAGATTGCCAGTCATCAGTTGATGCTGCGCACGGCGATGATAAGGCGTCTGACCTCCGGCATCTATACCTGGACTCCGCTCGGCTACCGCGTGCTGCGCAAGGTAGAAAATATTGTGCGCGAAGAAATGGACGCGGCCGGCTGCCTGGAGATGCTGATGCCATCGGTGCAGCCGGCGGAGCTGTGGCAGGAAAGCGGTCGCTGGGACGTCTTCGGGCCGCTGCTGCTGAAGATGGCGGACCGGGCCGAGCGGGACTACTGCTTTGGACCCACCCATGAAGAGGTGGTGAGCGAATTTGCCCGCGACGAAATCAAAAGCTACAAGCAGCTGCCGATCAACGTGTACCAGATTCAGACCAAGTTCCGCGATGAGATCCGGCCGCGCTTTGGCGTGATGCGGTCGCGGGAATTCATCATGAAAGACGCCTATTCCTTCCACCTGGACCAGGCGTCCATGGACGAGACGTATCAGGACATGTACCGCGCCTACAGCCGCGTTTGTGAGCGCATGGGGCTTCAGTATCGGGCGGTGCAGGCGGACTCCGGCGCCATCGGCGGCAGCCACTCGCACGAGTTTCAGGTGCTGGCCGAATCCGGCGAAGACGCCATCGTTTACTGCCCCGACAGCGACTACGCAGCCAATGTCGAGACCGCGGAAGGTGTGCCGGATCGGGAGACCCCGCCGGCGCCCGCGGCGACCTTGAGCGAAGTGGCCACGCCGGAGGAGCGGACGATTGAGCAGGTGGCGGCGCGGCTGGGTGTTGAGTCGGACCAGTGCCTGAAAACGCTGGCGGTAAAAGACGCCGACGGCGAACTGGTGCTGCTGGCGCTGCGCGGTGATCACCAGCTGAACGAAATTAAAGTGGGGCGGATTCCCAGGTTTGCCGGCGGCTGGGAGTTTGCCGGCCCGGAAGACATCGAGACACACCTGGGGGCCGAGCCCGGGTTCATAGGCCCGGTCAAGGTAGACCTGCCGGTGATTGTCGATCGCAGCGCAGCCGTGCTGGCGGATTTCGTCTGTGGCGCAAATAAAAACGGCTACCACCTGACGGGCGCCAACTGGGACCGGGACGCCCGGCATGAGCAGGTCGCCGATCTGCGCAACGTGGGGGCGGGCGACCTGAGCCCCGACGGCGCGGGTGTGCTGGCGGAGGCCCGGGGCATCGAGGTCGGGCATATCTTTCAGCTCGGCACCAAGTATTCGGAATCCATGGGGGTGACCGTGCTCGACGAGCAGGGGAAGTCCCGGCCGCTCCTGATGGGGTGCTACGGCATCGGGGTGAGCCGCTTCGTCGGCGCTGCCATCGAGCAGCACCATGACGAGGCCGGTATCTGCTGGCCCGAAGGCATTGCGCCGTTTCAGGTGGCCCTGCTACCAATGAACGCCCACAAGTCCCACCGGGTGAAAGAGGCGGTGGAGTCGATCTATCAAACGCTCTCGGCGGCGGGCATCGAGGTCATTCTGGATGACCGGGGGCTGCGGCCCGGCGTGATGTTTGCGGAGTGGGAGCTGATCGGCGTGCCCCACCGGCTGGTGATCGGCGAGCGAGGTCTAGATCAGGGGCAGGTGGAATACCGGCGCCGCACCGCGAGCGAGAATGAGTTTCTGCCGCTGGACGGGCTGCTCGAGGCGCTTCGGGAGAAACTGGAGGGTTAGCGTTTGCGCCGCAGGCCCGGGCCAGCGCGGCAAGACCTTAAGGCTAGGATCCGCGGGCGCCGGGGTCGGATTTTTCTGTCCCCCGGCCGGGCTTTTTCGCTTATCATTCCGCCTCCGCTTCCCGCTCCTGCGAGACCGCACCATGTTGATTTTTGACCAGTCTGCGGAAGGCCGCAGCGCCTTTGCCCAGCACCCCGCCGCGGTGGACGTTGCCGACGATCTTGCCGGTGAGATTCCGCCCGAGCTGCGGCGCCGGGAGTCTGCCGCGCTGCCGGAGGTTTCCGAGCTGCAGGTGGTGCGTCACTACACGCGCCTGTCGCAGAAGAACTTCGCCATCGACACGCACTTTTATCCGCTTGGGTCCTGCACGATGAAGTACAACCCGCGGGCCTGTAACCGGCTGGCGATGCTGGACGGATTTCTGTCACGCCACCCGAGCGCCCCCGCTTCCCTGTCCCAGGGGTTTTTGAGCGGCATGCACGAGCTGCAGGACATCCTCGGCGAGGTCACCGGCATGAAAGGGGTGTCGCTGACGCCCATGGCCGGCGCCCAGGGAGAATTCACCGGCGTTGCCATGATCCGCGCCTACCACCTGGCGCGCGGCGACCTGGAGCGCACGGAGATTATCGTGCCTGACGCGGCCCACGGTACAAATCCCGCCACCGCCATCATGTGTGGCTTCAAGGTGCGGGAGATTCCCACCGCGGCGGACGGCGACGTGGACTTTGCCGCGCTGGAGGAGGCCGTGGGCCCCCAGACCGCGGGCATCATGCTGACCAATCCGTCTACCTTGGGTGTGTTTGAGCGGCGCATCAAAGACATCGCGGAGCTGATTCACGATGCCGGCGGGCTGCTGTACTACGACGGCGCCAACCTGAACGCCATTCTGGGCAAAGCCCGACCCGGCGACATGGGTTTTGATGCGATTCACATGAACCTGCACAAAACGTTCTCAACCCCGCACGGGGGCGGCGGCCCAGGCGCCGGCGCGGTGGGGGTATCGGAGCGCCTGCTGCCATTTCTGCCGATTCCCATCGTGGGACGCGACGAGGACGGGACGTACCGCTGGCTCGACGAAAATGACCGGCCCCAGTCGATCGGCCGCCTGTCGGCTTTTGCCGGCAACGCCGGTGTGCTGCTGCGGGCCCTGATCTACGCCCGGCTGCTCGGCCGGGAAGGGATGAGCCGGGTTGCCGAATACGCCACGCTCAACGCCAACTATCTGGCCCGGCGGCTTGCCGACGCCGGCTTTACGCTGGCTTTCCCCACCCGCCGCGCGAGTCACGAATTCATCGTGACGCTCAAAGCTGAGGCGCGGGAGTTTGGGCTGACGGCCACGCATCTTTCGAAGATGCTGCTGGACGAGGATTTTCACGCGCCGACCAACTACTTCCCGCTGCTGGTGCCGGAGTGCCAGCTGATCGAACCCACGGAAACCGAGCCGAAAGCGGTGCTGGATGAGTTTGTCGACGCGATGGTGCGCATTCGCGACGCGGCCCGGGACAACCCTGAGCACGCGGAGGCGGCGCCCTACCACATGCCGGTGCGCCGCCTGGACGACGTGAAAGCGGCCCGGCAGCTGGACCTCAAGTACGGGACAGAAGAAACCCGCAAGGCGTCCTGACCCGGCCGGGGGAGGGCGCCGGCCGGGCTGCTACCCGGCCTGCCGCAGGGTGACCACGGGAGGCGTGTTGAGCACGCTCCGGGAACCCAACAGGCCGGTCACCCCGATAATCAGGCCACCGGCCGCAAGGCCCACCGCCGGCAGCCACCAGCTGGGGTTGTAGGGCATCTCAAAGACTTCCGTGGCCAGCAGCCAGCCGGCCCCCAGGGCCGCCGCTGCTGCCAGCACGCCGGCGACCGCGCCGATCAGCGCAAACTCAGAAAACAGCGCCGCCCGCAGCTGCTGACCCGAGCCGCCCAGCGTACGCAGCACCGCCCCTTCATGCTGCCGCTGACTTAAACCCGCGCTGAGGGCCGCAAGCAGCACGACGACCCCGGCGAGCAGCGTGAACACGAATACGACCTGCACCGTCAGCGACACCCGATCGATCATTGTGCGCACCCGCTCGAGGATCGAGCCCACGTCGAGCACCGACACGTTCGGGGCGGTACGGACCAGCTCGGCGATCTGTCCAAACTGCTCCTTGGGCAGATACAGGCTGCTGATGAAAGTGTGGGGCAGGTTGGCGTCGATCACGTCGGTAAAGGAGATAAAGAAGTTGGGCTGGAAAGAATCCCAGTCCACTTCCCGCAGCGAGGTGACCGTGCCGGTCACCGTCTGGCCGCCGGAGGTAAACGCCATCGTGTCGCCGATGCCCAGCCGCATGGATGCTGCCCACTCCTGCTCGAGCGAAATCTGCAGGCCCGGGACGTTCGCATCCCGCCACTGGCCTTCGGTCAGCGTGTTGCCCGCCGTCAGCTTCGGCGCCCAGGAGATGTTGACGTTGCCGTCGATGCGCCGCTGCGCCCGGGGTGAATCCAGCAGCGCCGCGCTGGGCTCCAGGCCGTTAATCTGGGTGAGCCGGGCCACCGCGATGGGAAACAGGCCCTGGGTTAATGCTCCGCTGCGGGCCAGCTGCTGCTGCACTGCGTCCACCTGGGCCGGCTGGATATTGATCAGAAAATAGTTGGGCGCGTCGTCCGGCAGCGTGTTGCGCCAGCCGCTCATGAGGTCCCGCTGCACCACGCCGAGGAGAAAGATCGCCGTAAGGCCAAGTCCGAGCCCCGCCACCTGCAGCAGCACGCCGCGGTTGCGGCGGGCGAGGTTGGCAACCCCGTAGCGCCAGCCCAGCGTGCGTCCCCGGGCCAGCCGGCGGGCTCCGCGGATCAGCAGCCAGGCGCCGGCGGCCAGCACCAGCCCGGCGCCGAGGGTGGCGCCGGCCATGACGGCTCCCAGCGTGAGATCCGCTGACAGCCACCAGATCAGCGCAAGCGAAAACGCCACCATGGTCAGATCGCCCAGGTAATGGCGAGCGGACAGGGTGCCAAGCTGCCGGTTGAGCACCCGCACCGGCGGCACCCGGCGCAGCCGGCTGAGCGGCGGCAGGCCGTAGCCCAGCAGCGTCAGCAGGCTGACGCCGCTGGCGGTGAGCACCGGCGTCAGACTGGCCTGGGGCACGTCGCCGGGCAGCAGGTCGCCGAGGGACAGCACCAGCAGATACTGGCTCAGATAACCCGCGCCGGCGCCCAGCAGGACCGCCGGCAGTCCCAGCCAGAGCAATATGAGCGCAAACGCAGCCAGCACCTGGTTCTGCCGGCAGCCGAGGCAGCGCAGGATGGCCACCGAGTCCAGGTGGCGCTCCACAAAACGGCGCACCGCAATGACGATGGCAATGCCGGAGAGCAATACCGCCGTCAGCGCAGCCAACATGAGAAACTGCCGGGCCCGATCCAGGGCGCGGCCAATCTGCTGCTGCGATTCGGCCAGGGTCGCGATGCGCTGGCCCCGCTCGAGGCGATCCTCAAGCCAGGTCTCAAAACTGCTGACCGACTCCGCGTCGCCGGCGATCAGCGTGCGATATTGAACCCGGGCGCCGTCGCCCAGGAGTCCGGCCGCAAGCACGGCGTCGTAGTCGACCATCACCCGGGGCGCCAGGCCAAACACGCCGCCGCCGGCATCGGGCTCAAGCGCGATGGTGCGGGTGACGCGAAACACCCGGTCCCCGAGCTCCAGCGTATCGCCCATCGTCAGCTGCAGCTCCGCAATCACTCGCGGATCTACCCAGGCCTCGTCGGGGGCCGGCGTTCCCAGGGCGGGGGTGGCCGGGCCATAGGGCGCCTCCGCCAGCTCCAGGGTCCCGCGGAGGGGATAGCCCGGCGATACACCTTTGACCTGAACGAGCAGCGATGCATCGCCGGCAAACGACACGGTGGGAAACTCCAGCGTGCGGGCGCTGGCCAGGCTCCGCTCCTGCGCCTCGCCCCGCCAGTCCTGCTCCGGCACGCGGCGGGACTGGATCACCAGGTCCGCCGCCAGCAGCTCGTTGGCGCCCTGGGTCAGAGCGCTGTCCACCCGCTCGGCAAACGCGCCGACGGCGGTGAGGGCCGCGGCGGATACGGCAAGCGCAAACGCCAGCGCCCGCAGCTCACCGGAGCGCCACTCCCGGCGCACCTGGCGCAGGGAAAACTGAATCGGCTTCATGACTGGCCAGCCACCGCCTGGGGACGGCTCGCGGGAGGAACGATGCGTCCCGCCTCCAGCCGGATCACCTGGCGACACCGTTGCGCCAGCCGCTCGTCGTGGGTCACCAGCACCAGCGCCGTGCCGGACTGATGGTTGAGCTCGAACAGCAGCTCGGTGATTTCGAGGCCGGTGTTGCTGTCCAGGTTGCCGGTGGGTTCGTCCGCAAACAGAATGCGCGGCTGCCCCGCGTAGGCCCGGGCGATTGCGACCCGCTGTTTCTCGCCGCCGGACAGCTGGTTGGGGTAGTGGTGAACCCGCTCCGCCAGGCCGACCCGCGCCAGAATGTCCCGGGACGCAGTGTCCGGCGCTGCGACACCCGCCAGCTCCAGCGGCAGCATCACGTTTTCCAGCGCGGTCAGGCTGTCCAGCAGGTGGAAAGACTGGAAAACAAAACCAACGCCGCGGCCTCGAAGCGCAGCGCGCTCATCCTCGGACAGGGCGTTGAGGTGCTGGCCCAGGAGCTCGACGCTGCCGCTGCTGGGAAGGTCGAGCCCCGCGAGAAGTCCCAGCAGCGTGGTTTTGCCGGAGCCCGAGGGGCCAACAATCGCCACCGTGTCGTTTGACGAAATGGACACATCCGATGGGTGCAGAATCGTCAGGTCCCCGCCTGGTCCGTGCACCACTTTGCCGATATCCTTGGCCTTAAGTATGAAATCTTCCGTCGTCATTTCTGCTCTCTTGCTGCTACTCGGCGCCGTTGCGACCCCGCGCGCGGAACATGCCGCGCAGGGTGCGGTACTGGTTCTGGGTGACAGCCTCAGCGCTGGCTATAACCTGTCGCTAGGTGCCGGCTGGGTCGACCTTCTAGGCAACAGGCTTGCCGCCTGCGGGGTGGAGGTCGTCAACGCCAGCATCAGCGGCGAAACATCCGCCGGCGGTCTGTCCAGACTACCGGACCTGCTCACCCGCCACCATCCGTCGATCGTCGTGGTTGAACTTGGCGGAAATGACGGTTTGCGGGGCCAGCCGACAATGAAGTTGTATGAAAATCTGCGTGAGATCGCGGTGAAGTCCGCCGCCGCCGGGGCTCAGGTAGTGCTCGCCGGGATACAGATCCCCGGCAACTACGGCGCCCGTTATCGGCGCAATTTTGCGGAGATCTATCCAAAGCTGGCGGGCGAGCTGGAGCTTAAGCTGATCCCGTTTTTTATGGACGGCGTCGCGCTGAATCCGGAGCTGATGCTGAGCGACGGCATTCATCCCAATGCCGCCGGGCAGCCCCGGCTGTTGGCCAACGTGATGCCGGCGCTGGCGCCGCTGCTGCCCACCTGCGACCTGTCCCAGACCCCGCCGGGTGAATCAAAGACAAGCCAGACGACGCCTTAAGGCGCTGATTTAAAAACAAAACCCTGAATTTTCGGGCAAGAATCCCAGATCAGCCGGTGATTTCAAGGTGACGGCACCGCAGACCGTCATTCACACCCCCATCATGGCGCCGATTCGTATACTGGGGGATTACTTCAGCTTGGTACTCAACTATGGGAGCGGATGACCAAGGCCTGATCCTCATGATTGAGGACAACCACGATATCGCTGAGATGGCGTCGGAATACTTGGAGCGTCGCGGCTACCGAATGGATTTTGCGGCAGACGGCGTGACGGGACTGCATCTGGCCGTGACCAACACCTACGACTGCATCGTGCTTGACCTGATGCTGCCGGGGATGGATGGGCTGGCCCTGTGCCGGCGGCTTCGGCAGGACGGAAAGAGTTCCACGCCGGTCATCATGCTGACGGCGCGCGACACGCTTGAAGACAAGATTGAGGGTTTGGATTCCGGCGCCGATGACTACCTGGTCAAGCCGTTTGAGATCCGCGAACTGGCGGCGCGTATTTCTGCCCTGATCCGTCGAGACCGGCGCCAGGTCAGTCACGAGGTGCTGCAGGTCGGCGACATGTCCCTCGACACGTCTACCCTGAAGCTGCGCCGCGGCGGCCAGGATCTGCAGGTGTCGCCGATTGCTTTGAAGCTTCTTACCATCCTGATGCGGGAATCTCCCAAGGTGGTTTCCCGGCGTGATATTGAGCATGAGGTCTGGGGCGATGTGCTGCCCGACTCCGACACGCTCCGCAGCCACCTGTATAACCTGCGCAAGGTGATCGACAAGCCCTTCGACCGGCCGCTGCTCCATACGATCCACAGCGCGGGCTATCGTCTGGCGGATCTCGAAGAGGAAGCTGATCGGGCCAACGCCTGACGTGTCCGCTCGCGACCCTCAGCGCGGCGGCGTTCGACGCCGTCTTTTCTATGGCTTCGCGATGCAGGTCGGCGCGATTTCGCTGGCGGTGCTGCTCGGTGTCGGCGCTACCTCCCTCGTCATCCGCGGATCGCTGCTTGAGCGCGCGCTGCTCGATGAGGCCGAGACGCTCACCGAGCGGCTTCAGGAAGATCCCGACGCCGCACCTCCGCATACCACCAATCTGAGAGCCTACGTGCTGCGTGGCCCCGGCGACGCGGTGCCGGACTATCTCACTGCGCTGGACGATGGGTTTCACGAACTCGACGACTCGGTGCCCGGGGCCATCGTCTACGTCACCGAGCGCGAGGTGGGCCGCCTGTTTCTGGTCTTCCAGCAGGATTACGTGCAGTCCCTGTCGCTGCTCTTCGGCATCGTACCGTTGGGGCTGGTGCTGCTGACGATTTATCTGGTCACCTGGTGGACCTACCGCATGTCCCACCGCGCCGTATCTCCCCTGGTGAAGCTGGCCCGGCGGGTGGAAAACCTCAACCTGAACCGCCTTGACGATGCCGAGTTTGACCCGGACAGCTTCGCCAAGAGTGATGACGAGGTGTACATCCTCACCAATGCCCTGCGCCAGCTCTCCGGCCGCATCCAGCGGTTTGTGGAACGCGAGCGTAACTTCACCCGGGACGCCAGCCACGAGCTTCGAACCCCCGTCACGGTGATCCAGATGGCGGCGGACATGCTGCTTGAAGAGGGAGACCTGGCTCCCTATCAGGAACGCTCCGTGCGCCGGATTCAGGGCGTTGCGAAGGATATGCACGCGCTGATCGAAGCGCTGCTGATGCTCGCCCGGGAAAGTGGCGAGGGTATGGCGGTAAAAGACTTCTGCGTCAACGACGTGGTGAGCGACGAGCTGGACCGCTACGAGTTTCTGGTGCGCAACAAACAAGTGCGGCTGGTGCAAACCGATCGATTCCGGATGCACGTCCTCGGGCCGCCGAGCGTACTGGCGGTGATGATCGGCAATCTCATCCGCAACGCCTGCGCCTACACCAACGAAGGCGACGTCAAGGTGACCGTGGGCCGGGGATTTGTGTCGGTGGATGACTCCGGCGTCGGCATGGCGGAGGAGCACGTCTCTCGCGTGTTTGAGCCCTTTTATCGTGGCGGGCGCACGGGAAAAGGAGGCCATGGCGTGGGCCTTACCATTGTGAAACGGCTGGCGGATCGGTTTGGCTGGCCGGTGGAAATCCAGTCTGAGCTGGGGGTGGGTACCTGCGCAACCATCTACTTTCCGGAATACACCGTCGGCGATGACGCGGTGGTCGAGCGCAAGGCCGTGCCGCCGGTGCCGGCCGGTACATCGCTATATTGAGATAAAAAGATATTGACAAACGGCACCGATCGGGCTTCAATAAAGCGGTACTCATTGAGACCGGCTGAGGGACAGGCCCTTAGAAGCCGGGGCAACCTGCAGGTTTAACCCACCTGCAACGGTGCCAATTCCTGCGAAGTGACGGAATTGTTCCAGCACTTCGGGAAATGAGTGTCGGCAAAGCGCAGCCGAGGCTGTCGCCCAGGAACCGATACCCACCCAGCTCCAGCATGCTTCTGGCGCAGGACCAATGAGACACCGGACCATCGGAGATCATTGGAATGAGCCAGCTGAGCGACCTGACCCCCACACCCCATGCAGGCACCGTCGCGGTGCGCACCGGCATTGAGTCGGACGCAGAACACGGTGCCGTAGTGCCGCCCCTTTATCTGAGCAGCAATTTTGCGTTCCGGGGCTTCGATGACAAACGCACCTACGACTACACCCGCTCCGGCAATCCCACGCGGGACCTGCTGGCGGAAGCGCTGAGCAAGCTGGAGGGCGGCGCCGGCGCAGTGGTCACCGGTTCCGGCATGTCGGCGGTTTACCTCGTCACGCATCTGCTTAAGGCGGATGACCTCGTGTTGGCACCCCACGACTGCTACGGCGGCTGCTACCGGCTGTTTGAGAACCTTGAAAAGCAGGGCAAGCTGCAGCTCAGATTCTGTGACTACTCCGACACCGCCGCGGCCCGGGCCCGCATCCTCGAGGAAAAGCCCCGCCTGGTGTGGCTGGAAACTCCCAGCAACCCGCTGCTGCGCATCAGCGACGTCCGCGCCCTGGCGGAGGCGGCGCACAGTGTGGACGCGCTGGTGGTGGTGGATAACACCTTCCTATCGCCGGCGCTGCAAAAGCCGATCAGCCTGGGCGCAGACCTCGTGGTGCATTCCACGACGAAATATCTGAATGGCCATAGCGATGTGGTGGGTGGCGCTGTGGTGGCGGCCACGGACGAGCTGCACGAGCAGGTAGCCTGGTGGGCGAACTGCATCGGCGTGACCGGGGCACCTTTCGACAGCTTCCTGACGCTGCGCGGCATCCGCACGCTGAAGGTTCGCGTCGCCCAGCACGAAGCGAATGCCCGGCGCCTGGTGGATGTGCTGGCGGCACACCCGGCGGTGGCCCGCGTTTACTATCCGGGCCTGACCAACCATCCCGGACACGCCACGGCCCGACGCCAGCAGAGCGGTTTTGGCGGCATGATCAGCTTTGAGCTGCGCGGTGGGCGCGAGGAAGTGACCACTTTCCTGCGGGAGCTCAGGCTGTTTTCCCTGGCCGAGTCCCTGGGCGGCGTTGAGTCCCTGGTGGCCCATCCGGCCACCATGACCCATGCGGCCATGAGTGAGGAAGCCCGGGCCGAGGCCGGCATTGCCGAAACGCTGGTGCGCCTGTCGGTGGGCATCGAGGACGAAGAAGACCTGGTAGAAGACCTGAACGCAGCCCTCGATAGCGCCCAGGAAATCACGGACCTCCAGACCGCCGCCACGGCGTAACTGGCTACCGAGTCAGGCCCTCGAAAGTGCCGCGAAATGGAACAAGCGAGTCGGCAAAGTTTCCGGCGAGTCTCGTTTGCCGCCCTGGCGGGTCCGGCGAGGGCGCGCCTAGCGGCGATAAACCTCGAGTGGGGGCTGCGAGGACATCCAGCGGATGGCCACGACTTCACCCCCGGACTCCAGGTGGGCCAGATAGGCCCGAGAAAGCTCTTGGTCATACAAAAGACGCGAAAAGGGTTTGCCCATCGCCGCCATCAACGCTTCAATCTCCGCCTGACGCTGACGAGCCTCCGCCAGATCAGCCTCGCTTTCCATCCGTTCCAGCAGCAGGATCTCCTTGGCGAGTCCGATCTTCGTATTCACCAGGTGAGACCCGGGCAGCTGGAGCGATTTGGCGGCCACCAGGCAGGCTGACCACATCGCTGGATCTTCTGAATCCGCGCACTGGCGGTATAGATGAAAACTGGGGACGGGCAGGGCAGCTCCCACGGTGAAGGCAAACAGGGTGGGGGCCTGAGGCCAAAGGCCCAGCCGGTCAGCTGGCGGCGGCGGTCCCATATGGCGACCGATTACCTGCGCCAGCGCACCAACCACCAGTCCAAAGCCCGTTCTCATCGACTTTGCCTCCCCTGACCGCAGGAGCAGCGCTTTTGCCGCGGCCGCCTGACCGAGCTCAATTTGCGCGTAAGCGGCCGCCAGATAACCCATGGCGTCTTCTGGCTCGGTACCGATAATGCGATGAGCGACGTCGAGCGTGCACAAGACATCCTGACCACACCAGCCTAACGCGATCCTGCTGGCGAGCGGATCAGTCGGGAAACGGACCAGGAGTTCCTCCCGGGGCCGGTCCCAGTCCTCCCGCGGGCCGCTTTCCGGCCATTTAGCCATATCCTCCAGGATCCGGAGGACAACCTGCGCTTCGGCGCTCGGGTCCTGGCGAACCCGATCCAGGAATGCTGTGGATCGGATGATTGGATCAAGGACCTCAAGCTGCCGTTCCGCCTCGGCGATTGCCATCTCCTCGGTGACGCAGGCTGGCGCCGTCGCCGGTAGCTTGAGTTTCAGGCAATCCACCCGGCTACTGGACGAGGGAGCAAGAACGGGGAGGGATCCGTTGCCGCCGCGTTCGAATTGGTAAGTGCCCCAAACGTCGACTTCGGAATCCAGTTCGCCGTACTCGACCCAGGCGTCGAGGATGGGTTTGACCCGTCCCTTGTATTCCATCATCGACTGTACGCCCTGAAACTTCTGCTGCCGTAAACGCAGCGCCTGGCGTTCTAGCTGGAGGGCGGCCAGAGCGTCCACGTCATTCCGCTGGGAGTAAACCCTGGCCTCGAAAAAGAGGGCGAGCTGATTGGCGAGTACGAGGGTGCCCGGCAGCTTGAGCGCCCTGGCCGCGTTGAGGCAGATTGACAGCAGCGGTTCATCTTTGGCCTGCTGACAGGGCACATTCAGGCTGTTGTGGGGGGCCGTCAGCAAATGCGCAAGCATCCCGCCCGACAGCTCAAACAGTGCTAGTTCGGCTTGATCCAGCGTATCTTCCAGGGGGCCGCCGGCTTCCTCGAACACCTCATACAGCGCGCGGACGATGGCCCACAATCCCAGATGAAGCCTGGGCCGCTCTGCTGCCGCACTCATCCATTGGGCGGCCGTTTCAAGATGCCCCTGGCGTCGTGCCAGATCACCGAGGAACAGGTACCCGACGGCATTGTCTGGGTGATACGAAACCAGCGCCTCGCCGTGGCGGTGGGTGCAGTCAGCAGGAGTTTCCAACTGGCTTTGCTGGCAATGCACCAGCATCAACACCCGGGGCGCCAGTTCCTGGGGCGCGAGGGCAATCGCCGCGTTGAGCTGCGATTCGAAGACGTAGGCGCCGGGCCCCTGGGCCGATCCGGAGGCGGGACCGTCGGGATAACGCATCAACATCGCGTAGGCGACCTGGTGCTTCCACGTGGACTGGGGCCTCAGATATTCCCTGAACTCGGGCGAAAAGATCTGCGCTTGCCACGCGTCCGACAGGCGCGCCTGTTCGGCTCTTAGATCCCCCTCGGAAACGGTTACGCCGACCGATTCGAGATAAATCTCGCGACGCACCGTGACCGCGTCGGCAATGCCGGCGCTGGGAAAGGCTGATACCAGAAGCAGGGTCGTAAACATCGGGATTTTATACCCGGCAGGTTCGCCCCGGACCAGTGTCAAAAGTCGGTCAGGCCAACCAAGGGCCTGACTCGACCAGTGTCCTAATGCCTAAATGATGGAGAGCGGCGAGTAGTTGTAGCCCGGAAAAACCGAGTTGACGATGCCTGGCCCGTTGCCCAGGACCACGTCCATCACCGTGCTGTTGACCTGGCGAAAATCCGTGCTGGGTACCACGCCGTCACCGTCCCGGTCCTGGGTGGCCAGCTGGGGTGGGGTGCCGTAGACACCGCCGGCGATGCGTCCGCCGATCACCGTCATCGGATTGCCATACCCGTGGTCGGTGCCCCGGTTGCCGTTTTCGCTTACCTGCCGACCAAATTCGCTTTGGATCACAATGCAGACGTCATCGGCGTTTTTGTTCGGGTCCGCGGCGATATCTTGGTAAAACGCCGCGACCGCATCCGACAGGCGGGAAATGCGCTGACCGAAGCCGGTGTTGGCATTCAGCGGCTGCTGGTTGTTGTGCGTGTCCCAGCCGCCCAGGTCCACCGTCGCGGCGGCGATACCCAGATCGAGCTTCCACAGCTGCGCCACCAGCGCGAGGCTTTCGGCAAAATTCTCGTCCGGATAGGTCACACCGCCGGCCGGCGTATAGCCATCCAGATCCAGCGAATTGATCAGCTGCACCGCGTCGACGGCAGACTGGGCCGCCAGGTCGAGAGACCCCCCGCCGCTGTACAGTTCGGCGAGCCCGAGCAGATGCGTCTCCTCGTAAATGCCGGTGTTGGGGCTGAAGCCGCCGGCGGAATCCAACGTGGCAATATCCGGGTAGCCAGCCATACTGACCGGCGGCGTCGAGTCCGCCGCCAGCGCGGTGAACACCGCGTCGTTGCTGTGCGGAATGCCCTGCAGGTAGCGCCCCATAAATCCGCCGACGGAAGCGTTCAGGCTACCCGGCGTGCCCAGCTCAATCTCCTCCTGCGCATCAAAATGGCTTCGGGTCAGCGCGTCCAGCGGATGACCGACGGCGTGGATGAAGGCGGTGTTGCTCCGGATCGAGTGAAGGCCGGCGCAAAGCCGATTGAGGCCAAAGCCGGCCCCGCCGGGCAGATCGGCCAGGCTCAGCGTATCGGCCGGGGGGATGAAAATGTCGTCCCGGTCCTGCGCGTAGGCGGCCTGGGCCGCACCGCTGGTGGGCACCATGTAGCTGAGCCCGTCCATGCCGCCGCGCAGAAAAATGTACACCAGCAGCTTCGTGGGGGATGTGCCGGCGGTGCCGGCCTGAATGCGCTGGGTTAGACCCAGGCCGACGGTCGTGGCCGTGCCCGCGCCGACGCCGGCAAGAAAACGGCGTCGATTGATGCTCGTCGTCATTGTGTTTCTCCTGTCAGCGCTGAATGAACTGGGGGGACCAGAGAATCAGCTTCACCAGTCCCGTAAGGCGCGAACGCCAGTCCCGGGTGGAAGCGTCCCGCTCCAGCTCGTCCCGGGGAATGGGGTCGTCCGCTCCCCACAAATCAGCGTTTGCCTGATTACCGGGATAGTCCTGGGTCATAAACTGCAGGCAGACCCGACCGATCCTGGTGGGTGCGCTGGCGTAGCCGCCGCTGCCGGTCCAGCTGCTGGCGGGGGTGAAGCCCAGAGCCCAGTTGCACCAGAACTCCACCAGCTGCCGCGGCGTCGGATCTCCGCTCAGGCTTGCCAGCGTGATGTCGATGGCCCGCATGACCCGGGTCTCCTGGTTCGACACGTTGCGGTCCAGCAGCCAATCGATTGTGCGCCAGCTCTGTACCAGCGTTGTGGAGCCTTCCCAGTGGGTGCGGTTATCGGGGTACCCGTCAGGAGTGCGCCAGGCAAACAGCTGCTGCCCGGCACCGTCATAGAGGCGCTCAAAGCTGTTGCTGTTGCCGTCGTTCGTGCGCCAGGTGTAGTCGCACCCGGCGGCGCGCATGGCCGATACGATGTATTCAAATGGCCGCCGCATCTTCTCGCCCCAGTAGCTGGGGCTTTTGAACTCATCTGAAAGCAGAATGACCCGCAGCGTCCGGGCAATCTGGTCCGGGCTCTTGCGGTGGGCCAGAAAGGTCGCCGCCGCGCTGTCCACCAGCGACTGTGGCGGTTCGTCCGCCACCAGGCGCTGACACAGCTTGCGGGCAACATGCTGGGCGGTAGCCGGGTGATAAGCGGCGAGTTTGACGATCAGTCGGCCTTCGGTTTCGGCGGGAAGGCCGGAGGGAATCGCCGACACGCCGAGCGTCAGCACCGCTTTCGTCGAGTCTTTGTTGTGCTCGTCTTCCTGTGCAAAAAACAGCCCGGTACCGCAGCTCGTGTCGGTATTTTCGTCGCCGTAGCGCCAGCCGGTCATGGACTGGGCTGCCGTGAGGACGTCGTCGTCGGTGTAGACCGCGGCGATATCAAGATTGGGGTCGGCCAGGTATCCGAGGTTGATGTCGTTCAGTTCCGGGTCATTGAGTGCCGTATAGGGGTTGCTGCCGAGGGACTCGACGAACCTCGGATTGGCGTTCCCGTCGTAGGCGCCGGAGCCGAGACAGTGCAGCTCAAAAAGCTCCCGGCAGTAGTTTTCGTTAATCGCACCGCCGCGGCCGTTCACGTAGTTGTCCAGGTAGCGAAGCATGGCAGCGTGTTTGGCCGACGCGTACATCATCTCGTAGAAGTTGCCGAAGACGTTGGCCCGCATCACGTCCCGATCCCAGGACACCATGGACACATACAGGTCGGCGTTGAGGCGGCCAAACACGTTGAGGTGGTTGTGCCAGAAATCCACCATCAGCTCCCGCAGCTGCCAGCGGCTGTAGCAGGCCGCAGTAAAGGTGTAGCGCTCAAGCTGATTGAACGGCCGCGTGTACTCGCTGAAGCCGTTACATTCGTAGGTGGAAAACAGCTGCGTCTGGCTTTGCCCGAGCAGGTTGAACTCCGACGCGTGGGCCGCAATGCGGGCGTCGAGCTCCGGATCCTCGGACGTGGGCGCCAGCTGTTCCTCGACGTAAGCCGCCAGTCGCTGATCGTCGGTGCTGCCAAGGGACTGAAAATAAGCCAGATCCCCGGTCTGGGCGAAGTTGGTAGTCAGGGACTCAAAGCCATTGGCCAGAATCACATCCGGATTGCCGGCGCTGCCGCCGGTGATACCGCGGCTAACGCCAAAGCCCATCTTGCTGAGCACGCGCACCGCAAAGGGCGGTGTGAGGGTGCCGTCCGATCCTCCCTTGGGGCTTGCGACCCCGCGCCGATCGGCCCCGGGTTTGCGTTCAGCGGTTGATCCCTGAGCGGGAACACTGGCCAGGCCTGCGAGCGATCCTGCTCCGGCGGCCTTGAGAAAGTGGCGACGTCCTGTCTGATGGAAGGGGGTCCGCATGCCATGCCTCTCCGATTCAAAGCTTCCCCAAACTAGGTCGCCGGCGAGACGGATATTGTGATGAACGTCAGATTTTTTGCGGTTGCGAAGAATTGCCTGCGCAATGTTCGACAGACGAAAAAAGGTCGAACCGTCAGGTTGCCGGTTTTTTCAGCCGTGTACTGATCTCCGATTTGGCTTCGGCGAGTATCGACTGGCGATCCAGCGAACCCACGATGTCCCGCACCGTCTGCTTCGGCCCGTTGCTGCCCCAGGATTTGCCGTTGATCAGGTAAGCCTCGGCGGCTCGACCGACAAGGTAGGTGGCGTAGTAGGCAAGGGCGCCCTGGGCAACGCCGGTGACAGCGACGGAAAAACCCGCGCTCAGCGTCTTGAGGGCCGAGGACACCAGGTGTACGCCCCACACGGCCCCCATCAGAGCGGCAAGCTGCGCGGCGATGGTGGCCAGCACTCGCCCGCTTTCCCGCCGCGTCATCGGCAGGCCGTAAACCCGCGACAGCTGAGCGACGAGCGCGACGTCCAAAGCCGCCGCCGCCAGCAGGTCTGCGACCGGCACCGGGTTAAGGGCGACGGCAACCCCTTTGGTAAGGCTGTAGGTGCGCAGCACCTTTTCCGCAATCTGCCGCCGGGCCTTCACGAGCCGCGTGGACACCTGGTCGGTCAGGCGTCCGGCAAACAAAGCTGCGTTCAGCGCCGCCAGGGTTTTGCCCTCCGCTTCCAGCACCTCCCAGATGCGCTCCTTCAGCGCCTGCACGTCGGGCTCCCGAGCCCGCTGCTCTTCCCGCTCCGAGCCGTCCGCGTTCTGCACGATCACGGTCTGGGGCCGGGGACTGGCGGCCACCGGCAGGATGTTGCCCGGCTGTACCAGACCTTCGCACTGAGCCCTAAGCGCCGCCAGCAGCTGCGCCGTTTCTGCCGCGGTGTAGCGGTCCGTTTTGTTCAGTACGGCAAGGATCGGGCGGTGCGCAGCGGCCACGATGCGCATGGCCCGGATCTCCGCCTGGGAGATATCACCGTCCAGAACGAACACCACCAGATCAGCCCGCTCCGCCACCTCAAACGCCAGCTTCTCCCGCGCCTCCCCGTCGAGCTCGTTGATGCCGGGCGTGTCAATAAGATGTACGCCGCCGCTGCGGGCGTCGTGCCAGCGGGTGGTCTGGGGCTGGCGGGTTTCGCCGTGGAGCGGACTGACGGAAAACAGCGCCTCCCCGACCAGGGCGTTCAGCAACGAAGACTTGCCGGCGCTGACTTTGCCAAATACGGCCAGGTGGATTTCGCCCCGGTCCAGCTTCTCGGTCATCGCCTCAACCTGGGCGTAGTCGGCTTCCAGCTCTGCCCGAATCTCCTCAGGGATGCTGCGATCGTTCAGCAGGTCCCGCAGGTTCTCGGCCGCTTTGAGCAGATGCTGATCAGCGGGCTTATCCATCGCTTCCTCCGCCGCGCCGCAGCTGCCGAAGGGCGAGTTTGGCATAGTCCACCACGCGCTCCTCCGCCGCCTCATCCAGGCTTTTACCAAACTGCTCCGCCGCAAATACCGGGTCCAGCGCCCGCTGCTCCTCCAGCGACGCGCAGACCGAGCGTCCCAGGCTGTCGAAAATCATGCCGTAGGCGGCGGCGTGGATGACGCCGCCGGTGAGGGTACCGATGCCCGGAAAAGCCTTAAACGCATTGCCGGTAACGGCAAGCACCAAAGCGGTGGTCTTTTTGAGCCGGTCGCCGGCGAGGGACAGAAAACGGTCGATCTCAATCTCCTTGACCGGCACTTCGTACAGGGTGCCCAGTTCGCGCAGAAAACGGGTGGCCAGCGCCGCCTGGATAATGAGGTCGGAGCCCGGCGTGATGGCCGCCAGCGCCCCGATCACCGCCCGCCGCGCGTACTTTTCCGTAATGGCTTCACCCTCCGCCTGGCGATGGGAGGTCTCCGCCTGTTCGAGCTTTTCGCTGGCCAGCTGCACGCTGGCCCGCTCCCGGTCCGCGTCGAGGCTTTGCCGGCCCAGCAGCTGATCAATCGCCTGCCACAGGGGCTCCACGTCCGCCGGCCGCTCGCGGGTGGTCGTCTGTTCCACATCGGCGCGCTGTACCAGTACCTGCTCCTGGTGGCCGGCGGAGACCGCCACCACGGCGATGGCCCGGTCATCCAGACGCTGACCGAGCGAGTCGGTCAGCTGTGCAAGCTCCTCGGCGCTGTAGCGATCGGCCTTATTCAGCGCCACCACCAGAGGTTTTTGAAAGGTCTGCAGCCGCTCCAGCGCCCGGGCGTCATCCCGATCGAGGTCGCCGTCGGCCACGTAGACGACCACGTGGGCCCGGGTGGCTTCGTCGGCCGCCGCCGGCTCAAGGTCCGCGGTGGCTTCGTGGCCCAGGCCGGGCAGGTCGGCAAGCTGCACGATCCGGCCGCGCCGCTCGCCGCGAAAATGAGCGATCCGAGTGGTGGTGCCGCCGCGCACGTCGCTGGTCGACTGCTGTTCTGGCAGCAGCGCGGAGATCAGCGCGCTTTTGCCGGCGGAAGCGCCGCCGAACAGGGCAATAAACTGCTCGCCCGACTCGGATCGCCGGTCAAGCTCCTTCAATTCCCGCTCTGCCTGGCCCACCGCCGCGCCCTTTCCCCGGGCATGCTCGATGCGGTCCCGCAGCGACTCCGGATCCACCACCGGCGGCGCCCGGCGCTGTTCCCGCGGCGGACCCCGCAGCAGCCGCAGCCCCAGCCAGGTGCTCGCCGCGGCAAAAGCCAGCGCAAGGCCGCCGAAGACCGGCGGCGCCCAGGGTCCGATCGCCCGCAGGCGCTCGAGCACCGACAGCAGCAGGTCGGCAGAGAGCAGAAGTGCCACCAGACTTAAAGCGGCAAACAGGGCGACGAGAATGGCGCCCAGCGTTCGAACGGTCATCAGCAGATTATCGCACGGTGGCCCGGGCGGGCAGGGTGGAGATGGTTGGGTTCGGCGCGACGGGTGCCCTGGTGCTTCAGGGCAGGGCCGCAGATCTGCTCAGCCCGCGAAGGCGAGCTTTTTGAGCCAGGTTGGTCGCTGGGACTCCCAGGACTCCATGATCAGATTGGGGTCGAGCCCAAACTCGCCGGAGGCCAGTCCTCGCTTGATGCTGACCGGCTGATCCTCATGCTGGTGATTGTAGTCCCGCAGGTCGACCCGCTCGAGCTTCTCCAGCGGGCGCTTGTTCTGGTTCAGCACCATCAGCACCACGGGCTGGATGCGCTGGTCCACGTTCTGTTCCTTGATCAGCGCCACCTCGCCGGTGCTCAGTTCCACCAGCGTTCCGGTCGGGTAAATACCCAGGGCCTGAATGAACTCCTCCACCAGCTGGGCCTGGAACAGCACATCCCGATGGTCGTAGAGGAAGTCCGTCGCGGCCGCCGCCGTGTGCACCCGGTCGGTGTGTGGCCGTAGGCTCGTCATGGCGTCATAGGTATCTGTCAAGCCGGCGATGCGGGCCAGCAGCGGAATCTGATCGCCAAATTTGCCTTCCGGGTAGCCGGAGCCGTCAAACCGCTCGTGGTGATTCTCCACCACCTCGATAATGTCGTCGCCGATGCCGACGCAGCGGTCCAGGATCTGTACGCCGTCCGTGACGTGGGCTCGAACCTTCTCCACCTCTTCCTCAGTAAGCGGGCCCTGCTTCTCCAGCAGTCGCCGGGGCAGGCGGGCTTTGCCCACCTCGCACAGCAGGGATCCCAGCGCCAGCCGGTCAAGCTGCTGCTCGCTGAGCCCGAGGTGGCGGCCGAGCACGGTGGACAGTACCGCCATGCGCACCGAGTGGCCGTAGGAATAGGAATCGCGATCGCGCAGCTTGATCATCCAGACAAAAGCGTCCGGGTGCCGGATGATGCTCTGCACCATATGCCGCGCCGTGCGCTTGACCCCGCGAACCGTCAAACCCCGGCCGACGCGCACGTCGTCTACCGCGCTGGCCACTTCCCGGGAGAGATCGAGATGGAATTGCTGCGCCCGCTTCATTTCCTTACGGAACCCTTTCGGGGCGTTGTAGAAATCGGAGCGGATCTTGATGGGAACCGCGGTGATACCGAAGTTACCCTCGTGAGGGCCAAGTCGGCGCGCCGGCGACGGCACGTCGCGCTCAATGTCATCTTCAAATCGCTGACCGGGTCGCCATGGCCGATTGGCAATGGAGTCAGCATTGGGGGGAACTCCCCGGAGCACGTCGACGTAGACGAAACTGCAGTACTTCTGCAGCGCGGAGATATCGCGCTCGCCACGGATGACGAACCCTTGGAAAGGAAACGGCGTAGACAACCACGGCCGGTCAAGCTGGCATACGTACATGCCCTTGATCAGATTGTCGACTTCGACCTGTACCTGTTCAACTCGCATTGAACGACAGTACCCCCTTATCCTTCCTCAAAAGACACGTCTCCCGTAAGTGGCGGGAAGCGCGCCGACAACAACGCCATTTAAAGGTATGACGTAACAACCCGGTGAGTCTGAGAACTCGATCACAATCCGGTAGAGAAACCTTCCCTCCGCGCGACCGTTCACCCGATGACCGGACGCGGATTTGAACACCAGAAGGCGGCAAACCAGAGTGGAGTTATACTGAGCTTCGTTACCCCTTACGTCGCCCAGCCCCTTTAAAGTAATGCATGAAAGACCGTGCGTCCAGCTTCAGGTTGCCCCAAGTCGCTGAATTAACATTGCTTAAATGATTTTGACGCGGGTTTTAGGACTTTTTTTCGTTGCGGCGTTTGGGCTTTCTGCGCAAACGTCAGGCTGGGCCTCATCTCCCGTAGTGGATGTGTACACGGTGGACGCGGGTCTGCCGTCGGCAACCATCAACGCCCTGGCCCAGGATCAGGATGGCTACCTGTGGATCGCCACCACCGACGGCCTGGCCCGGTTTGACGGGCTTAAGTTCGCCATTTACCGGGCCGACGCCCGCACGGACGCGGCGCTGGCCGGCAATCAGGTGCAGGCGCTGCTGGTCGACCGCGCCAACCGGCTCTGGATTGCCAGCGAGAGTGCCGGGCTGACCGTTCTGGGGCCTGATCGGAACGAATTTGTACCGGTGGCGGCACCAGCCCTCGGCAGTGCCGATATCTGGACGCTGGCGGAAGACCAGGATGGCTTTGTCTGGGCCGGTCTGTACCAGGGTGGGCTCCGGCGCATCGATCCGGAGAGCCTTGCGCTGCAGGACTATCCGGCCTCCGGCGCCCTGAATGGCGGCACCGTCTTCAGCCTCGCCGTCGACGATGCCAACGTGGTCTGGGTGGGCACGGTGGGGAGCGGGTTGAAGCGCCTCAGCAGCGACCGGGCGAAGCTGACGGACGTGCCGCTGGAAGGTGCAAACGTCTGGGCCATCGAGGCGGCCGGAAAAGTGCTGCGGGTATCGCTGTCCGGCCGGGTGGGCACCTATTCGCCGGCCACCGGCGATTTTCTTGAACTGCCGGCGCAGCCAAACGAGGTCACCACGCTGGCGCCACTGCCCGACGGCCGGGCCTGGCTCGGCAGCTATAGCGGCCTTGCCCTGACCAACAGCGCCTTCACCCGCGTGCCACAGCAGATTGAGAGCCAACCGGCGCTCCGGGATTCACTGCCCACCAATCAGGTCAACGCGCTGCTGGTGGACGCCGAAGGCAGCCTCTGGGTCGGCACCACCGACGGCCTGGCGCGGCTCCAGTCGGGCTGGCGCAACTTTACGATCCATCGCCACGACCCGCTGGGCGATCGCAGCATCAGCCACAGCCCGCGCGTGGTGGCGTCCACCGTGCAGTCCATCTGGGTGGGCGGCGTCAACGGCTGGCTGGATCGGATCGATCGGCAAAGCGGTGAGGCAACCCGCCTGCCGCGACCCGACATCGACGGCATGCCGGCCACCGGTGGCGTCTGGGCGCTCCAGCCGGTAGGCGAGTCGCCCCTGTGGATGGGCGTCACCGGCGGCGTTGTGCGCTGGGACACGGGGCAGGGGACACATCGCTTCTGGCCGGTGCAGCCCCGGTCGCCGGATGCGGGCCCCGTGCGCGTGGATCGGATCCAGCGTGATCGCCAGGGTGGGCTGTGGCTGGGCGCCGCCGGGCGCGGCCTGCTGCGACTGGATCTTTCCAGCGGCGAGCTGGAAGACCTGACGGAGAAGCTCAGCGGCTCCCACGTGGAGCAGCTGGCGCTGGCCCCCAACGGTGATCTCTGGGTTGCCTCGGACCGTGGCCTCGATCGCGTCGCGCCCGAATCCCGCACCGTGACCGCGCTGCTGCCGGAAGCGATGCACGTGCTTGCCTTCGCTTTTGGTCTGAACCGGGACGTGTGGCTGGCGGGCGTCAATGGCCTCATTCGCTACGAGCGCACGGCCAACGCGCTGACCCAGCCCCAACCGCTGGCGGACGCGCAGGGGGTTCCCCGGATCCGCTACGGCGGGCTGGCGGTGGATACCGCCGGTGATCTCTGGCTGACCAGCCGGCGCGGCCTTTATCGCTATCGGCCCGCCAGCGGCCTGACGCAGCGTTTTGGACGCAGCGAGGGGCTGCCGGGCGCGGAGTTTCGCGATCAGCCCCTGGGGCGCGGGCCGGAAGGGGAGCTGCTGGCCACCCTGCGACGGGCGGTGCTGGCCTTTGACCCGCTGACCGTGTCGGTCAGCGGGGCGCCGCCGCCGGTGGTGATCGAGACGGTACAGGTGGGGGAGCGCACGCTGCACCGGGGCGCCGGCGGGTGGTCACCCGTGGACCTGGATCACGAATCTTCCGGCATTACCTTTCGCTACGCTGCCCTCTCGCTGATCAACCCGCAGGGAAATCAGTACGCCTACCGCCTAACCGGCCTCGATGCCGATTGGATCTACGCGGGCAACACGCGGGAGCGGACCTACAACAATCTGCCGCCGGGGAATTACCGTTTTGAAGTCAAAGCGGCGGATGCCCGGGGCTACTGGAATGAAAGCCCGGCCTCGGTTGAAGTCTCGGTGGCCTTTCCGCCGTGGCGCACCGGCTGGGCCTACGGCGCCTACGTGCTGGCGCTGCTCGGCCTGATGGCCGGCGCCGCCAGCAGTTTCCGCGGCCGATTGAAGCGCGGGCATGCGCTGGAGCGAGCGCAGGAACGGCAGAACTGGGCCGAGACCCAGCGCGACATGACCCTCTCGCTGACCTCGTCGCTGGACGTCACGGAGATTCTCAAGCGACTGCTGCGCGGACTGGCGGAGGTGGTGCGCTCGGACCGGGCGGTGGTGAGCGTGGACGCCGCCGGCCTGCCCCGGGCTCAGGTCCACGATGGTTTTGAGACCTCGGACCTGCCCAATTTCCGCGACATTCGAAACACCATCAAGCAGCTGTCCCGGGCCTCCAGCGAGGAGCCGACCACGCTGTCCGCCATGGGACAGCTCGGCACCAGCATCACCGTTCCGGTGGCCACCGCGGATCGCGTCATGGGTGTCGTCACCCTTGAAACCGCCGATGACGCCGGCTACATGGAGCGCGATCGGATGATGGCCGCCACCTACGCCCGGCAGGCGGCGGCCGCCCTCGACAATGCCCGGCTGTTTCGCCAGGTGCGCAAACTCGCCGACGAGGCGGAGTCCGCCAACGAGGCCAAATCGGATTTTCTGGCCAAGATGAGCCACGAGATCCGCACCCCGATGAACGGCGTCCTCGGCATGACGGAAATGCTGCTGGAGACGGCCCTGTCGGAGGACCAGCGGAACTACGCGCAGGCGGTGCAGGACTCTGGAAACGTCCTGCTCAACATCATCAACGACATTCTGGATTTGTCGAAGATCGAGGCCGGCAAGCTGGAGCTGGAGGAGATCGACGTGCAGCTGGGGCCGCTGGTGGAGCAGACGGTCAAACTGTTCAGCGGCGCGGCCAGCAAAAAAGGCCTGGAGCTGGGTTATCTGATCGATCCGGAGATGCCCCGGCATTACCAGGGTGACCCGGTCCGCATCCGCCAGGTGCTGATGAATCTGCTGAACAACGCGCTCAAGTTCACCGAACGGGGCCGGGTGCGGGTCGACGTGAGCCCGGGGGCCAAGGGCACGCTGCGGTTTGTCGTCAAAGACACCGGTATCGGCATGGATACGGGAGCCTACCGGCAGCTGTTTCAGCCTTTTACCCAGGCGGACCAGTCCACCAGCCGACGCTACGGCGGCACCGGTCTGGGTCTTGCCATCTGCCGCCAGCTGGTGGAAAAGATGGGTGGCTCCATCGACGCTGTCACCAAGGAGGGCCACGGCAGCCTGTTCTGGTTTGAATTACCCCTGAAGCAGGTGGCCGACGCGGTGGAGCCCCGGCTGCCGGGCATCGACTGGCTGGAGCAGGGGGTTTGCCTGGTGCTGATGCGTCCCTCGGTCGCCCGGGATGCGGTCTGCGCTTTTCTGCGCTACCAGCGGATCGAAGTTGCGATATCTACCGGGGCGCCGGCGGAGCCCCTGCCGGCCACGCCGCCGGCGCTGGTGGTGGCGCAGGCGGAGGCGTGGAACCCCGAGCTGGCGCAGCAGCTGAGTCGGCCGGCGGACCCGTTACCTGTCCTGTGGGTGGTGGACGAGGCGGGGGCCCCGGACCTGCCGCCGGGACTGCGGGCGGCAGCCACGCCGCTGCGGGCCCCGGTGTTTGAATCGGAACTGATGCTGCGGCTGATCGAGGCGTCTTCCGGAGCGCAGCCCGACGTCGCGGCGGTGGCGCCGGCGGCAGCGACCGGCCGGCAGATTCTGGTGGTGGAGGACAACCCCATGAACCAGGCCGTCGTGCTGGAGATGCTCGACAGCCTGGGACACTCGGTGGACGTGGTGGACAGCGCCGCTTTGGCCCTCACCCAGGTGGAAAACGGCCACTACGACCTGATCCTGATGGATTGCGATCTCCCGGTGACCAGCGGCCTTGAGCTGACCCGGAGCCTGCGCGCTCACGCCGATGCACGGATCCAGGAGGTGCCGATCATCGCTCTGACGGCGCACGCCGGCGCCGACTTCGAGCGTCGCTGTCTGGAGGCCGGCATGAATGCCTACCTGGACAAGCCGGTGAGTAAAGACCGCCTGCGGGCGGCCATTAATGAGGTGCTCACCCGGGCCGCCTGAGGACGCCCCGGTTCGGCAAAACTAGCCCGCGTTCGCCCGGCGGCGGCTGGACTCGTGCACGTGTTCCACCAGCACGGCCAGATGGTCCGGATTGATGTCCGGCGTGATGCCATGGCCAAGGTTAAAGACATGGCCGGGGCCGTCGCCGTAGCTCTCCAGCACCCGTTCCGCCTCCTGCCGGATGGCGTCCGGGGAAGCGGCCAGCAGCGCCGGATCCAGGTTGCCCTGCAGCGCCACCCGGTCCTCCGTATAGCGGCGGGCCTCCGCAAGGTCGGTGGTCCAGTCCACGCCCAGGGCGTCCGCGCCCGAGCGGGCAAGATCCGCCAGCCGTGGCCCGGCGTTTTTGGTGAATAGCACCACGGGCACCCGGCGGCCCTCCGCCTCCCGGTCCAGCTGATCCACGATGTACTGCATGTAGTGCAGCGAGAACTCCCGGTACAGGCGGGGGCTCAGCGCGCCGCCCCAGGTATCAAACACCATGACCGCCTGGGCACCGGCGGCGATCTGGGCATTGAGGTACGCCACGACGGAATCGGCCAGCACCTGAAGTAGCTGCCGGGCCGTTTCAGGCTGTTCCACCAGCAGGGCCTTAACGCGGCCAAAAGTCCGGCTGCTGCCTCCTTCCACCATGTAGGTGGCCAGCGTCCAGGGGCTGCCGGAGAACCCGATGAGCGGCACCCGGCCCTTGAGCTCGCGTCGGATCACGGACACAGCGTCGGTGACATAGCCCAGTTCGTCGGCAATGTCGGGCACGGCCAGCGCCTTGATGTCGGCAGCGGTCCGCACCGGGCGTTCAAAACGCGGGCCTTCCCCTTCAGCAAAATACAGGCCGCAGCCCATGGCATCGGGAATGGTCAGGATGTCGCTGAACAGAATGGCGGCATCCAGAGGAAATCGCCGCAGGGGCTGCAGGGTCACCTCGCAGGCGAGGTCGGGGTTTTTGCACAGGGACATGAAATCGCCCGCCTGGCTGCGCACCTCCCGGTATTCGGGCAGGTAGCGGCCGGCCTGGCGCATGATCCAGACCGGGGTGTAGTCCACCGGTTCGCGCAGGAGGGCCTTCAGGAGGGTGTCGTTCTCAAGGGACGGATTCATGCCACCTCACGGGTCAGTCAGCCAGGAAAGCTCGCCATTTTAGCCTGCATCTTTGATTGCCGTGAGTATTTGCATGAGTGCCACGGGGGTTGGGTGATGGACGGCTACTGCTGCTGCTCCCGAAGCTTGTTCTGCAGGGGGCCGATCGTGCGCACCCAGGGCGAGCGGACGCTGGACGGCAGCTGGTCCCGGGCCGCCTCGGCCTGGGCCAGGGAAGCGAAACTGCCGGTCAGCAGCAGTGTGCGAACGCCGGCCCCTTCGTCCAGATCCAGCGCGTACACCTCCCGCGGGTCCACACCGTGGCGCCGCAGATAGGGCGTGAGCAGCCGCCGGCTCGACAGGCTGGTGAGCTGGATGCCGTAGCCGTCGGGCGGCAGGGTCAGGAAGGCAGTGGCGGTGAGTACCCGCGCGCGGACCACCGGCCGGCCGGGCGGCCGCTCCTGCGGCGGCGGCGGCGTCATCTGCCGGGATGCGGGGGTTGGATCTTCTGCGGCCGGCGCCGCTGCTTCGGCGGGCTGTCGGGCAGCGGGTTCCGGTGAACGAGCGGGTGTTGACACTGGTTCAGAACCTGTTTCGGGTTCTGGCTCGGGTTCTAGCGCCGGCTGCAGCACCGTGGGTTTCGGGTCTTGAATGCTGAGCTCTATCGACTCCAACTTCTCGGATTCCTCAGGTTCCGGGTCGGCGGGAGCGGGGTCCGATGCGTCCTCCCGGGACTCCAAGGCCGGTGGGGTTTCACTTTCCGCCGCCGGCTCGTTGGCTGCCAGCACCAGCGGCTCGGATTCTGACGGCGCCGCAGCGGGCGCCGCGGGGGTAACTGCCGGTGCAAGCGCCACCGCTTCCGTTGGCTCGGGCTCGGGTTCAGGCTGGGGTTCGGGTCGGGTCGGGGGCTGAACCACCGCCGTTGCTGCCGGCGTCTCAGTTAACCGGGCGTAGTTTCGAATCGGGCCGGCGAGGCCCGCCACCTCGGCAATCTGCGGCCGGATCGCCTGCACCGCCGCGGGCATGGCCACCACGGCCCGGGCCGCCTGGGCGCGGGACACAAATCGACCCCAGAGGATCAGCTGGCGGGTGTTGTCCCCCTCGATGATCGGCATAAAGCGCACCAGGGACGGATCCAGGCCGTAGCTTTCGACAAAGTCCGGGATTTCATCGGGCGCCGAGACGCTCGCGATCTTGAGCGTGAACAGATCCGCCCGGGCCGGCGCCACCGGTTGCGGCGCCGGCAGCAGCGCGTCGACGGTGGACACCCCCAGCGTTGGATCATTCGCCAGGTCCGGCAGCGGCACGATGGTGGGGCCCGGCTCTACCGCCGGCGGGGGCTCCGGCAGCGGTGCGGCCAGCGGGGTCGCGCCCCCTTCAGCGCAGCGCCAGGCGCCCTGCTCACCGGCCACGCAGACCCAGCGGTCGTCACTTTCCTGGGCGCTTGCCGGGGCTGCCGCGAGCAGCGCCGCCGCTAGGCAGACCGCTGCGAGGCGCCGTGGATGAACATCACCTGATAGCCGCGCTTGAGCTGCCGGTCGCGCTGAAAAATCAGCGCAGCCTGGGCTTCGTCCAGGGAGGTGAAGTGCTCCAGCCGCTGCGTGCCCCGGCCGCCGACGGGTCCCCACTGGCGCAGCACGGTCCATCCGCCCAGCAGGTCTTCCTGCAGGATCAGCTGATAAAAGCGCAGCGTTTCGCCAGGCTGCGGTCGGGTCTGCATAAAAATTCGCATCGCGGCGATGGGCGCGGTGGCGGAACATGGCGCTATTTTAGCCTGGAGGCTCCGCGGATGCCCGATGCCCTTCTGACTTCCCCTAGCGGCCGGCCTGAGACCAGATCATGGTCTGGCGGATCGGATCGGTCGGGACGTCGTCTCGAATCACCGCCCGGCCCAGTTTTTCGAGCAGGATCAGCCGCAGTCGTCCGGCGCGGTTTTTCTTATCCAGCCGCATGGCGGCGAGCAGCGTTTCCGGGTCCAGATCCTGGGGCAGGCTCACGGGTAATCCGGCAGCGGTGAGGAGATTCACAACCGGTTCCACCGCCGCCGGTTCCAGTAGATCCAGAGCTGCGGACAGGTGGGCAGCGCAGACCATGCCGATGGCCACCGCTTCCCCGTGCAGGACTTCGCCGTAGCCGGCCTTCGCCTCGATCGCATGACCAAAAGTGTGGCCCAGGTTGAGCAGGGCGCGCTGCCCGGCTTCCCGCTCATCCGCAGCCACCACCTGCGCCTTGTGTTCCACCGACCGGGCAACGGCAAAACCCAGCGCTTCAGCATCCAGGGCCAGCAGGCTGGCCATGTGGTTTTGCAGCCAGCCAAGAAACTCCGGGTCCCGGATCAGGCCGTATTTGATCACCTCGGCAAGACCCGCGCGCAGCTCCCGCGGGGCCAGCGTCTTGAGCGTCGCGAGGTCCACCAGCACGGCTTCCGGCTGATGGAAGGCGCCGACCAGGTTTTTGCCGGCCGGGATATTCACCGCGGTTTTGCCGCCCACGGAGGAGTCGACCTGGGCCAGCAGCGTGGTGGGAATCTGAACGAACTTAACGCCGCGCATCCAGGTGGCGGCGGCAAAGCCCACCAGGTCGCCGATCACGCCGCCGCCCAGCGCCACCAGCGTGCAGTCCCGCTGGGCGCCAATCTCGCTCAGGTAGCCATGAAGGCGGCTTAGGGTATCCATGCTTTTCTGGCCTTCGCCCGGCGGCAGCACCAGCGAGTGGATCTGCGCTGCCTCGAGCGCCTGCGTGAGGATTGCGAGGTAGGGCGGCGCCACGTTTTCGTCGGTGACGACCACCACGGCGCCGGTGCCCAGGAAAGACGTTAGCCAGGCGCCGTCTTCCAAGATGCCGGGCCCGATGCGCACCGGATAGCTGCGCGCGCCCAGATCGATCGTGACGGTGTGTTCAGATGGCATAGTCGCTGCCGCGAATACTCGCCAGCACCCGCTGCGTCATGCGAGCCACGCTGACCGGCTCCGAGGGTACGATCAGATCCGCCAGGGACTCATAGATCGGGTTTCGTTCCCGCGCCATATGCTCAAGGATTTCCTCGCGGTTGGGTTTGGACAGCAGCGGCCGCCGCTTGTCCCGGCAAAGCCGCGACAGCTGCCGCTCCACCGGCGTGGAAAGGTACACCACAAAACCGCAGCGTCGCATTTCCCGCTGGTTTTCCTCCGCCACCACAGCGCCGCCGCCGGTGGCGAGAGCAATGCCCTTTCGGGCGCAGGCATCGCGCAGCGCGCGCGTTTCCCGCTGCCGGAATCCCGATTCTCCTTCGATATCAAAAATCAGCGGAATGTCGGCCCCGGTGCAGCGCTCAATCTCCTGATCCAGGTCGAGAAAATCCAGCCCCAGCTGCTGCGCCACGCGGCGCCCGACGGTGGTTTTGCCAGCGCCGGTGGGGCCGATAAAGATGAGGTTTTGCCGGGACATGGCAGGCGATGTTACCAGCGTGTCAGCGGTCCCGCTTCCCCGGTCCAGGCCCGTTGCCGGCGATGCCGGGCTGCGGGCTGGGCAGCGCCCCCGGTCCGGTACGCATTTGCCGGTCCGTGGCCACTTTCCGGGCCCCACTAGCAGCTCCTTTCAATCCGGCCTAAGATACCGCGCAACCGCTGAGCAAACCGCCGCACCGAGGCCAGACTCCTTGAGATCATGACCCGCTTCATTGTTCTTTTCATGGTCATTTTGACCGCGCTGTTTTCACTGCAGATTTTCAAAGCGGTGCAGGACGCGGTGATCCTGCCGTTTACCGGCCTGATCGCCGACGTCTGCGTTTTTCTGGTCGGCGCGTTTGACGACGACGTGATTGCTTCGGGCAAAGTGATCCGCAGCACCGTGAACAACTTTGCCGTCTCCATCGAGCCGGGCTGCAACGGCGTGGAGGCACTGATCGTGCTGTTCGCCGCCATCTTTGCCTTCCCCGCGCCGCTGAAGCACAAGCTGGTGGGTTTTGCTGTGGGTTTTGTCGCCGTCCAGGGGCTGAACCTGGTGCGCATCATCAGCCTGTTCTACCTGGGCCAGTGGAGTCTCACCGCCTTCAATTTTTTCCACCTGTATCTGTGGCAGGCGCTGATTATTCTTGATGCCCTGGTGGTATGGCTGATCTGGCTGCGCTACCTGCCGCCCCGGGACAGCTCCAGCGGCGGCACGCCGCCGCTGGACGACGGCGGACTGCCGGAACCGGTTTGAGTCTTAGCGACACCTCTCCCAGCGCCACCCTGTTCGCTGGCCTGGGCCGCCTCGGCGCCCGGGCCGCTGCGCTGCGCCGGGCGGCGGGCGGCGAGGTAGTGGGGCTGAATCGGTCTGGGACCGCGCGCAGCGGGATTCCGGCGCTGGCGGCGGATCTCACCCGGGCCCTTCCCGAACCGCTGCCGCCGGTCCGGGCGGTTGTCATCACCCTTGCCCCGCCGGCCCGGGATGCAAACGTATATCGCCAAACCTACGTAGACGGTGTCCGGCACCTGCTGGCCGCGCTGCCGCAGTCGGCTCGGCGGGTCATCTACGTGTCCTCCACGGTGGTGTACGGCGAGGACCGGGGCGGCTGGATCGATCTTGAGACGGCGGCGGATGGCAAATCCGAACGGGCCCGGGTACAGCTGGAGGCGGAGCGGCTGGTGGCAGACGCGGCGCCGGAGACCTGTGCGCTACGGCTTGGCGGGATCTACGGGCCGGGGCGCGATGCGCTGATCCGCCGGGTGAAGGACGCAAAGCCGGTGCAGCAGCGCCCGCCGCTTTATACCAATCGCGTGCATGAGCTCGATGCAGCCCGGCTGATCAACCATCTGCTGGATCTGGAAGAGGTTCCGCCGGTGGTTCTTGGCGTTGATCATGAACCGGCGCCCGTTTACGACGTGAGCGCCTGGCTGGCCGCGCAGCTTGGCGCAGCGCCGCCCGCCGGAAAGGCCGGCTCCACGTCCGGAAAACGGATTCGGAACACGGCGACCCTTAAAAGCGGATTCACCTTTACCTATCCCGATTACCGGGCGGGCTACGGCGCGCTGATCTCCGACGCCGCCGGCGATATGATGGCGGACCTCTAGGCACACATCCTTTCGAGACGGTATGACAGATTCTCTGCTGCAAGAGGCGATCACGACTTTAGGAGCCTGGGTGGACGAGGCCCGGGCGGCGGGCGAGGTGGAGCCGACGGCGATGACCGTCGCCAGCGTCGCCGCCGACGGCCAGCCCAGCGCCCGGGTGGTATTGCTGAAGCAGCTCGACGCCCGCGGCGTGGTTTTCTACACCAACTATGATAGCCGTAAGGGCAAGGAGCTTCAGGGTGACCCGCGAGCGGCCGCGGTGTTTTATTTTTCCCGGTTGGATCGGCAGGTCCGGGTGGAAGGCCAGGTGGAACCGGTCAGCGACGCGGAGGCGGACGCCTACTTCGCCAGCCGTCATCGGGGAAGTCAGATTGGTGCCTGGGCCTCCGCCCAGTCCCGGCCCATCAACCACCGATCGGAGCTTGAGGCGCGCATCGCGGAGCTGGAAAGCAAGTATGAGGGGCAGACCGTGCCCCGGCCGCCGCACTGGAGTGGCTTTCGCCTGATTCCCTCGGCCCTGGAGCTGTGGCAGGGGCGAGAGCACCGCATCCACGAGCGCTGGCGCTATGAAAACGGTGCCGCCGGCTGGCAGAAGATGCTGCTGCAGCCGTGAGCTTTTTTCGTGAACAGTTGGTGGTGGGGACATCCGGTCGGAGCCTTACCGAACTCAGCGCGGACCTGCGCCGGATGGTGAAAGACTCCGGTGCCGATGAAGGTCTTTGCCACGTTTTTCTCCACCACACCAGCGCCTCCCTGGTGATTATGGAAAACGCAGATCCCGACGTGCTGGCGGACCTCGAGCGGTTCATGGCGCGACTGGTGCCCGACGGGGATCCGATCTACGAGCACACCGCCGAGGGCGAAGACGACATGGCGGCGCATGTGCGCATGGCGCTGACGCACACCGATCTTTCTATTCCGATCACCGCCGGTAAGCTGGACCTGGGCACCTGGCAGGGCGTGTACCTTTGGGAACACCGACACGCGCCGCATCGACGGCGACTCACCATTAGCGTGCTGACATGACGCCGGCGCGCCGCAAGCTGGTGGACCACCGCCTCGCGCGACGCCAGCCGGACCTCACGGTGCTGCTGGAGCAGGTCCACAAGTCGCACAACTTCTCGGCCATCCTGCGCACCTGCGACGCCATCGGCGTCCACCGCGCTCACGTGGTGGCACCCCGCGGCGGCGCTCCCCTTTCCAATCATACGGCGCAGGGTTCGGAGAAATGGGTGCGGGTTACGCAGTTTGCGGACATGGCCACCGGCCAGGCGCGGCTCAAGGAAGACGGTTTTCAGCTGCTGGCGGCCCACCTTGATGACGCGGCGGTGGACTACCGCGCCGTCGACTACACGCGGCCCACGGCTATTGTGCTGGGGGCCGAGCGCGACGGCGTGAGCGACACGGCCCTGTCCCGCTGCGACCAGACCATAGCGATCCCAATGCAGGGGATGGTTCAGTCCCTCAACGTTTCCGTGGCCTGCGCGCTGATCCTTTTTGAAGCGCAGCGGCAGCGGCTGGCGGCGGGACTCTATGAGTCGCGCCGGCTGCGGGGAGAAGAGTATCGGCGCACCCGCTTCGAGTGGCTGCATCCAACGGTGGCGGCCCATTGCCAGCGCCACGGCTTTGCCTATCCGGCTTTGGATGAGCAGGGGGAAATGCTCGAAGCTCCCCCGCTGACGCCCGGTGAGGCCGCCGCGCCAACCGGCGGGGAATTAATTGGCAGCTGAAGACTCAAAGCACCATGAAAAAGATCTGGAGTGACTTGAAGAACGCCCTCGCGACCACGGCGCCGGCAGCTGTGGGCGAGGAAGCGGTGGCGCATCACGCAGCGGCGGCGCTGATGATCGAGATGTGCGAGGCGGATCTGAAAACCGAACCGGAGGAATTGGAGGCGGTGGCGGCGGCGCTTAAGGATGTGTTTGCCCTGAGCGAGGAGACGGTGACTGCCCTCGTGGCGGAAGCGCGGGCCAACAACAACGCCGAAATTTCCTACTATCCCCACGTGGAGACGGTGAACGAACTCTGTGGTCAGGCGGAAAAGGCGGACATCGTCCGCAGCTTGTGGCGGGTCGCCGCCGCGGACGGCAACGTCGACAAGTACGAAGAGCACTACCTGCGGCGGCTCTGCGAGCTGATCCACGTGCCGCACCGGGTCTTTGTCCAGACCCGGAATGAAGTTTTGAGTATCTGACCGGCGGACGCCGGCGCAGCGCTACAACTTGTAGTGCTGAATCCTCTGGCGCAGCTTCCCCCGGCTGATGCCAAGCACCTCCGCGCAGCGGCTCTGATTGCCGCCGGTCCAGCGCAGCACCTCCGCAATCAGCGGCTTTTCCACCTGCTCAAGGAGGATGTGATAAAGATCTTCCGGCTCAGCGTGGCGGTTTTTGCGCAGAAAGCGCTGGACAGATCGGCGCACGTTGTCGTGCAGGGACAGGCCGTTTTCATCGTTATGGCCCGGACCGTTGAGGAAATCACCGTTGGTATCGCGAAACGTCATTATGCTGGCGGCACTGGGCCGCTTCTCTCCCTTTCTTCTTCTAGTTCTAGGTCCGGGAAGCGTCCGGAGGACCCGGACCACTGAAAAGCCCCTCGGAAGAACATCATAACGATTGGGCGGCGATTTTGTAGTTGCGACTTTGTACAGTAGTTTTTTCTAAAAACTGAATGGTACCAGCCGGTTGGCGGGGTGTTTTGACCTGTCGCGGGATAAACCTGCGCTAACTTTTTTCAACGTGGTGCAACTCGCCGGCACCCTCAGCGAAAAGCAAATTCAAAGGCCACCGCATCCTGCCCCGGGTCGATCACCTCAAACACCAGGGGCAGCAGGTGCCCCGGCGCCATACCATTGGGCTGTACGCCATCCAGATATTCCGCCGGGCCAAAACGGCGCATGGCCACCGGGTTGCCCGACAGGTCGGCCATGGTGATTTCCACGACCGGATGGGGCTGCGGAAACTCCGCCTGGTTCTGCATGGTCGCGCTGATCAGCAGGGCGCCGTCCACCGATGGGTGCGGCTCGATGCTGCGGCTGACCAGGAAGATTTGCTGCAGGTTACGCGGCATTTCGATATCGCAGCCGAAGACCACGCAGACCCGCACCACGAAGGGTCGCCAGGAGGGGCTTCGGGCCAGCAGATCATGCTGCTGGGCGAACCACTGCACCGCCAGGGTGGCGGCAAGCAGACCGCTCCATACGCCCCACAACCAGTTGCCCCGGGAGCGGTTCCGGGCCGCCCGTTCGCTCGCCAGCCGGGTTGCAATGCCGGAGACGGGGCTTGTTTCGGCTTCCGGGTCGGCGCTAGCCTCCGCCGGGGTCTCATCGGCAAGTGGCCCGTCGGCTTCGCCGGGCGCCCGGGGCCAGAACAGGTCGTCCATCGGCAGCTCTTCCGCGTTGGGGTCGGTGAGCGTCGGTGGGTGATCGCTGTGAAAACAGGTGGGGATCTGGCCGTCCTCGTCCAGCATCTCGGACAGGGAGGTGACGGCAAAAAACACGGCGCCGCAGTTGCCGCAGCGCACGTTTCCCCGAGCCACGGACAGGGCGTCGGCACTGACCGGGAAAACCGTATCGCATTCTTGGCATTGGGTGTACAAGGTGCTGAGGTCCGGGTAAAGCTGCCGGCTAAGATACGGTGCCTTCCAGGCCCGCGTCCAGCAGCAGCCAGCCGTCCCGGGACGTTCGCTGGAAAGGGCCGAAGTGTGCCCCGTAGGCCTCCTCCACGGCCCGGGCCTGACCGTCCAGCAGGCCCGACAGGAGCAGCCGGGTTTCCGCCTGCGCTGCGCTGATGACAGCCGGCGCAAGCTCAAGCAGCACCCCGGACACGATATTGGCCACAATCAGGTCAAATGGTCCCTGCGCCTGCGCAACCGTTGAGTGCACCGTCAGCGGCAGCTTGTTACGCCGGGCGTTCTCAGAGCTGGCGGCAAGCGCCTGGGGATCGTTGTCGACGCCCACCACGGCCGCGGCCCCCAGCAGCGCCGCGGCCAGGCTCAGGATGCCGGAGCCGCAGCCGACATCCAGCACGCGTTTCCCCGCGAGGTTTGAATCTGCGAGCGCGTCCAGGCAGAGCGAAGTGGTGGCGTGGCTGCCCGTGCCAAAGGCCAGTCCCGGGTCCATGCGGAGCACCGCGTCACCGTCCACTTCCTGGTGCCAGGGGCAGATGCAGAGATTTTGGTTGCTGCCAAACCAGGCCGGTTCAAAGTGCTTGAGCCAGGCCCGTTCCCAGGCCTGGTCCGCCAGAAAACGGGTGCAGAAGCTGGCCTGTTCGCCGGTCTGAAGCTCAGCCGACAGCTGTGCCGCCAGCGCCTCGGCGGCAGCGCCTTCGCAATCGCTAAAAAGGCCCCGCACCGTCAGCTCGGTCCACAGGGGGGTCGCCGCGGGAGCGGGCTCGACCACCGGTGGCGTGTCAGCGGCGGGCAGGAACGTCACCGCGTCGGCGCCGGCCGCCTCCCAGGCCGCCTCCACCGCGTCGGCTCTTTCCTGGCTGACCGTAACCTCCGCCTCCAGCCAACGCTTCGGGGGCGTCAACTGGGCTCGGGCGTTTCCGCCAGCCGCTTCTCCAGGTAGTGGATGTTGGTACCGCCGGTCTGGAAGCCCTTGTCGGCCATGATGCGCTGGAGCAGGGGGATATTGGTGGCCACCCCTGTGATCAGGGTTTCCGCCAGCGCGCCGCGCATGCGGGCGATGGCAATTTCCCGGGTCTCGCCGTAGGCGATGAGTTTGCCGATCATGGAATCGTAGTTGGGCGGCACGCGATAGCCGTCATAGAGATGAGAATCAACCCGAATGCCCGGCCCGCCCGGCGGGTGGAACTGCTCCACCAGTCCGGGGGAAGGCATAAACGTGACCGGATCTTCGGCGTTGATGCGGCATTCCACCGCGTGGCCGCGCCAGCCGATCTGATCCTGGGTCAGCTTGAGCTTTTCGTTGGCCGCCACGCGGATCTGCTGGCTGATCAGATCGATACCCGTCACCCGCTCGGTGACGGGATGTTCCACCTGGATACGGGTGTTCATCTCGATGAAGTAGAACTGTCCGCCGTCATACAGGAACTCAAAGGTGCCCACGCCGCGATAGTTCATGCGTTTGCAGGCCGTCACGCACACTTCGCCAATTTCCTGCCGCTGCTGGGTCGTCAGGCCTGGTGCTACCGCCTCCTCAACCACCTTCTGGTGGCGCCGCTGCATGGAGCAGTCCCGCTCCCCAAGGTGAATCGCGTTGCCGTGCTGATCCGCCAGGACCTGGATCTCGATATGCCGCGGATCGGTGAGAAACTTCTCCATGTACACAACCTCGTTGCCGAAGGCCGCTTTGGCTTCCGACTGGGTCATGGCAATAGAGTTGTGCAGCGCCGCCTCGTTGTGCACCACGCGCATGCCGCGCCCGCCGCCGCCGCCCGCTGCCTTGACGATCACCGGGTAGCCGATCTTCCGCGCAATCTCCGCATTGCGGGTCCGGTCGCTGGTCAAAGGACCGTCGGAACCGGGCACGCAGGGTACCCCGGCTTCGCGCATCGTCTTGATCGCCGCCACCTTGTCGCCCATCAGGCGGATCGTGTCGGAGTGGGGGCCGATAAAGATGAACCCGCTCTCTTCCACCCGCTCGGCGAAGTCGGCGTTCTCCGACAGAAACCCGTAGCCTGGATGGATGGCGGACGCGTCGGTCACCTCCGCTGCCGCAATCAGCGCCGGGGTGTTCAGATAGCTTTCGGCCGGCGGGGGGCCGCCGATGCAGACCGATTCGTCGGCCATGGCAACGTGCTTCAGGTTGCGATCCACGGTGGAGTGGGCCGCCACGGTTTTGATGCCCATGGCGTTGCAGGCCCTGAGTACGCGCAGCGCAATCTCGCCGCGGTTTGCGATCAGAATCTTGTCAATCATCAGCGCACAATCACCAGTGGCTGATCAAACTCCACGGGCTGCCCGGTTTCCGCCAGGATCGAAACCACTTTGCCGGAAACGTCCGACTCGATCTGGTTGAACATTTTCATCGCTTCCACAATGCACACCACATCGCCGGCGCGAATCTCCTGGCCGACGCGCACAAACGGATCGGATTCGGGATTGGGAGAGCCGTAGAACGTTCCCACCATCGGCGACCGAATTACATGGCCTTCCGGCTCCTCTTCCGCTTCCGCGGCGGGCGCGCCGCCGGCCTCTGCGTCTGCGCTGGGAGCGGGCGCCGGCGCAGCGGCGGGCATCGCAACCGGGGGTGGCGCGTAGGTGGGGGCGGGCATGTTCTTCGGGTAGCGGCTCAGACGCACCGCTTCATCATTCTCGCTGATTTCGATTTCCGCCAGATCTGAATCCTCCAGCAGTTCCACCAGCTTTTTTATTTTTCGAATGTCCAAGTTTTTCTCCCGTCAGTTCAGGCCGTGGTTCGGGCCAGATTAGCCGCTGCCCGAAGGGCGAGTTCATACCCCTGAGCGCCGAAGCCGGCCACCCGGCCTACGGCAATGTCGCTGAAATAATTGGTGCGGCGGAAAGGCTCCCGGGCGTCTGGATTGCTCAGGTGGACTTCAATCAGCTGCAGTTCGCTGGCGAGGACCGCATCCCGCAGCGCGACGCTGGTATGGGTGAAGCCGCCGGGATTGAGCAGCAGGAACCGACAGCCGGCGTCGGCTGCCGCGTGGATGTGCTCGATGAGCTCATGCTCCGCGTTGGATTGCGCGTGGGTCAGATCAAGGTCCAGTTCGCCGGCCAGCCGGTCCAGCCGCTGCTGGATATCGCTGAGCGTGTCGGAGCCGTAGATCTCCGGCTCCCGCTTGCCAAGGCGATCAAGATTAGGCCCATTCAGGACGAGCACCCGGGCCACCGCTGCCCCCTTCCAGTCGTTGAGCGGGTCAGTGTGCCGAAGCTGCCCGCTTCTGTCCAGTTGGCGGCATTTAATCGCCCGTTGGGCGCCTATTCCGGCCCCTTTCCCGTTATTTTGCTTCGGCGAGCAGCTCGGCGGCCTGCGCGTTGAGGGTGTCCGCCTGCATTTCCCCCAGGGTCACAGACGCGACCTTCCCGTCCGCGCCAACCCAGATGCTGTAGGGCAGAACGCCGCTGCGATTGCCTAGGGATCGGGCGAAGGTGATGCCAGGCAAAGTCTCGGTAAGCAAAATGGGGTAGGTGACCGGCGTGTCCTTCAGAAATTCGGCAACCCGACCGGCCTCGTCCAGGGCTACGCCGAGCACCTGAAAGCCGTCCGCCGCGTGGCGCTGGTGCAGCGCCTCCAGCGCCGGCATCTCCTCCCGGCAGGGCGCACACCAGGTGGCCCAGAGGTTGATCAGCACCGGCTGGTTTTTGATGTCGGCGCGGCTGAGCGTGCCGCCGGTAAGCGCGGGGAACTGAAAATCCGGCAGCGACTGGCCGATGATGCTCTCGGTGGTCGGAGCCGCCTGGTCCGCGGCGGCGCGCTGCGCCTGCCAGCGCTGCACCACAAATCCACCGGCGGCCGCCACCGCCGCCACCGCGGCAATCAGCAGTCGCTGTCGCATGAAAAAGCGGCCTTCACGTGTTCGGCAAACTCTGCCGGTCGCTGATAACCCACCACTCGAAAGCCGGGGATCTCGTCGCCCGACGTATCAAAAAACAAAATTGCCGGCGGCCCGATGATATTGAAGCGGGACATCAGGGCCTGGTCGATATCGTCGTTGGCGGTTACGTCGGCCTTCAGGGCTCGTCCGCGGGCCAGCGCGTCCTGGACCTCCGCGACGGGGAAGGTGTACTTGTCCATGCGCTTGCAGTCTACGCACCAGTCGGCGTAAAAATCGAGCATGACCGGCTGCCCCGCGGACGCGAGGATCCGGTCCAGGTCGGCCACGGATTTGATCGGCTCAAACGCCACCTTCTGCTCCGATTCGGGCTGCGCCACAAAGACGCCTTTGAGTGGCTGCATCCAATCCCGGCCACCGCCGGCGGCACCGATCAGCTGCATCAGGCCCACCGCCACCAGCAGCACCCCGAGCGCCTTCCACAGGCTCGGCCAGCCGGCCGTCTCGGTGCGCTCGAAGGCGCCGAGGTAAACGCCGCTGCCAATCGCAAGCGCGCCCCAGGCCAGCATGATCCAGGCTGGGGCCAGAATCCGTTCCAGCATCCAGATCGCCAGCCCCAGCAGGGCGACGCCAAACACCGCCTTTACCGCGTTCATCCAGGCGCCGGCATGAGGCAGGATCCGCCCGGCCGACGTACCGATAATCAGCAGCGGCACCCCCATGCCGAGGGACAGGGCAAACAGCGCGAGGCCGCCGAGCAGGGCATCCCCGGTCTGACCGATGTAGATCAGGGCCGCGGCCAGCGGCGGGGCCACGCAGGGACCCACGATCAGCGCTGAGAGCACCCCCATAATGGCGGTGCCAATAAAGGTGCCGCCCTCCTGACGATCGCTCAGCCGGTTCAGCCGCTGCGTTAAGGCACTGGGCAGGTTGAGTTCGTAGAAGCCGAACATGGACAGCGAAAGCAGCACGAACAGGCCGGCGAACAGGGCCAGCACCCAGGATTTCTGGAACCACGCCTGGAGATTTTCGCCGAACACGCCGGCGATCACGCCGGCGGCGGTGTAGGTCAGCGCCATGGCGAGCACGTAAATCAGGGAAAGCGTGAAAGCCCGGCGGGTGGTGATGCGGTCGCCCTGGCCGGCGATAATGCCCGACAGAATCGGCACCATGGGAAACACGCATGGGGTAAAGGCCAGCAGCAGCCCAAACCCGAAAAATGTGGCCAGCGTCAGCAGTCGACTGGTGCCGAGGGCCGTGGCGAGCCGATCCTGCTCCGAGACCCGCGCCCCCGCGCGGACCGGGGCTGCCGCTGCTGCCGCCGCCGCAACCTGTGTGACCGGGCCCGAGAAAGCTGGCAGATCGAGGGCTACGGACCTCGTAACCGGCGGGTAGCAGATGCCGGCTTCCTTGCAGCCTTGGTAGTCCGCTTCCAGCGTCAGCTCGCCGGCGGCGGAGGCTAGCCGGCGGAGCAGCACGGGCACCTCGACCTGTCCGTAGTACACGGTGGTGGCGCCAAAATGCTCGTCGGTCTTCGCCGCTCCCGGCGGCAGATCAATACGGTCGATAACTGCTGCGCTGCCCTCCGGGACCCGCATCGCGATCTGATCGCGGTACAGGTAATAACCATCGGCGATGGTCCAGCGGGCCAGCAGCGCATCGCCGGCCACGGCGATCGTTTCAAAGCGGAACGCTTCGTCCACCGGCAGCGCGTCATCACCGCCGAGATTCAGGCCGGACGAGCTCCCCGCGAACAGTCCGCCGCCGGCATCAGCGGAGGCCGCTCCCGGGAAACCGCTTGCGGCAAGGCCACCGGATTTGGCGGCCTCGATGGAGAGGATCTGGCGGTGAGGCGGGTAGCACACGCCAAGGTCTGCGCAGCCCTGGGAGCGCACTTCGAGCTCGAACGCCTGGCCGGTGCCGGTCTGTAGCGGCAAAAAGACGTCGATCTGCCCCCGGTAGGTTTCCTGCAGGCCAAAAAATTCGTCGTCTTTTTCTTCGCCGCTGGGCAGCATCGGCTCCCCCAGCGTGACGCCCGGCGACTGGCTGATGAAGTTCAGGCGACTCCTATATAAGTAGTAGCCATCGGCAACGGTCCACTTGAGCGTAACGTCGTCAGCAGCGGAGCGGACAGCAGTGACCGCAAACGCCTCCTCCACGGGGAGCAGGTCCGCTTCTTCGATGGCGCCCGCCGGCAGCGCCGCGAGCAGCAACAGGGCCGTGGTGAGCAGTAGGCGCAGAGCGCCGAAAAGGGGTTGTGGCATCTTCATGATGGTGGAAGACCGTGTCAGGCCCGATCAGCTTGCATCGTTTGCTGATCTATCCATTGAAGATAGTCCGGCAGGCCGTTTGTCAGGTCAACGGAAATCAGCTCCGGCACGTCGTAGGGATGGTGCTGCGCCAGCCAGCCCGCCAGCTGCTCCCAGCAAAAAGTGGTGGTTTTGATCACCATCAAGGTCTCCTCAGCCTGCTCCAGTTGCCCTTCCCAGCGATAGATCGACCGCACGCCGGGCAGTAGGTTCACGCAGGCCGCCAGCCGCGCGTTGACCAGCCCTGCAGCTAGACGCTCCGCGTCCTCCGGTGGGCAGGTGCTCAACGCCAGGACGGCATCGGTTGGGGTTGTGTGCGTCTTGTTCATTGGCCGGCGATAGTACCGCTGTCCTGCGCCTGTGGCGATCAGGGGGTGGCTGCGGGGTCGTCTAAATTACTGATTTTACTGGCATCAGGTCGGTAGACGAGAATTTTTCGTGAAATCCCCTTGAAAAGGGCCGGGACGGCTCCATTTAGCACTCGCATATATCGAGTGCCAACGCCCCAGGGGATGCGGCGAAAGCCAACCAAGGGCACCAGGCCTCGCCCATTGTTGCTAGCTTCAACCTTTTGGAGGAAAACCATTCATGAAAATCCGTCCGCTGCATGATCGCGTGATCGTCAGACGCATGGAAGAGGAGCGTACCTCTCCCGGCGGTATCGTCATTCCGGACACGGCCACCGAGAAGCCCATCAAGGGTGAGGTACTGGCCGTGGGTAACGGCAAAATCCTGGAAAACGGCGACGTTCGCTCGCTGGATCTTAAGGCCGGCGACAAGGTCCTGTTCGGCAAATATTCAGGTACCGAAGTCAAGGTCGACGGTGAAGAGCTGCTGGTGATGCGTGAAGACGACATCATGGCGGTCATCGAAGGCTGAGCCAGAACTTAAGAGAATTTAAGAGGAATTAAACAATGAGTGCGAAAGAAGTCCGTTTTTCCGAGGACGCGCGCAACCGCATGATGGCCGGCGTGAACACCCTGGCTAACGCGGTTAAGGTGACCCTCGGACCGAAAGGCCGCAACGTGGTTCTGGAAAAGAGCTTCGGTGCGCCGACCGTCACCAAGGACGGCGTTTCTGTGGCGAAAGAAGTTGAGCTGCAGGACAAGTTTGAAAACATGGGCGCCCAGATGGTCAAGGAAGTGGCTTCCCAGACCTCCGATGTTGCGGGTGACGGTACCACCACCGCCACCGTGCTGGCTCAGGCCATGCTGCGGGAAGGCCTCAAGGCGGTTGCCGCTGGCATGAACCCGATGGACCTCAAGCGCGGCATCGACAAGGCGGTGATTACCGCTGTGGAGTCGCTGAAAGGTCTGTCCAAGCCCTGCGATAACGACACCGCGATTGCTCAGGTGGGCACCATCTCCGCCAACTCCGACGCGGACGTGGGCAACATCATCGCCGAAGCCATGCAGAAGGTGGGCAAAGAAGGCGTCATCACCGTTGAGGAAGGCTCTACCCTTGAGAACGAGCTCGACGTGGTGGAAGGCATGCAGTTTGACCGCGGCTATCTGTCACCCTACTTCGTGACCAACCAGCAGAACATGACCTCCGAGCTGGAGAGCCCGTTTGTGCTGCTGCACGACAAGAAAATCTCCAACGTGCGGGACCTGCTGCCCGTGCTGGAAGGTGTGGCCAAAGCTGGCAAGTCGCTGCTGATCGTTGCTGAAGACGTGGAAGGCGAAGCGCTGGCTACCCTGGTGGTCAACAACATTCGCGGCATCGTGAAGGTTGCGGCGGTTAAGGCACCGGGCTTCGGCGATCGCCGCAAGGCCATGCTGGAAGACATCGCTGTGCTGACCGGCGGCACGGTCATCTCCGAAGAGGTCGGCCTGTCGCTTGAGAAGGCAACGCTGGAAGATCTCGGCTCCGCGAAGAAAGTGCAGATCAGCAAAGAGAACACCACCATCATTGACGGTGCTGGTGCGGTCGACGGGATCAAGGGCCGGGTTGAGCAGATCCGTGCGCAGATCGAAGAAGCCACCTCCGACTACGATCGCGAGAAGCTGCAGGAACGTGTGGCCAAGCTGGCCGGCGGTGTGGCCGTGATCAAAGTGGGTGCCGCCACCGAAGTGGAAATGAAAGAGAAGAAGGCCCGCGTTGAAGACGCGCTGCACGCCACCCGCGCTGCGGTGGAAGAAGGCGTGGTCCCCGGCGGCGGGGTCGCTCTGATTCGCGCCCTCGACGCGCTGGACAACCTGCAAGGTGATAACGCCGATCAGAACACCGGTATCGCGATTGCCCGCCGCTCTATGGAAGAGCCGCTGCGGCAGATCGTGTCCAACTCCGGTGCCGAAGCATCCGTGGTGGTTAACCAGGTGCGCGCGGAGACCGGAAGCAATGGCTACAACGCAGCCACCGGTGAGTTCACGGATCTGGTTGCGGCCGGTATCCTCGATCCGACCAAGGTCACCCGCTCTGCGCTGCAGAACGCGGCTTCGATCTCCGGGCTGATGATCACTACCGAGGCGATGATTGCCGAGGCGCCGAAGGAAGACGCGCCGGTTCCGGCCCCCGACATGGGCGGCATGGGCGGCATGGGCGGCATGATGTAAATCAGCCACCCGGCCTAGCTATACCAAAAAAGCCCCGGTTCGCCGGGGCTTTTTTTTGCGCAGTGGTGGCGGCTGGCCGCCGCAAACGGAGCGCGTCTTACCGCGCCTGATCCAGGTCGGGAAGGCCGGTGGTGAGCCACCAGCGTTCGCGGGTTTCGTCCCAGCGCCAGAGCTGGCGGTCCATCACCACCTTTTCCACCGCCGTGTGGCGGTTGCTCAGGTAAAGCTGCACCGCCTGACTGAACTGGCCGTCCGCCGTGAAGGTACCGGGCCCGCTGACCTGGTAGCCGCTCACCTTGAACTGCTCGAGCCGGTTGATCTGAAACTCCAGCTGCCGGTCCGTTGGTCTTGATTCGGGATCAAGGAACTGCGCGGCGGTGCGGGCGGCATCCCAGCGCAGGGTTTTTCGATAAAGATTCAGCGTGCTGTCCAATTCCCGCGATCGCTGGTCAGAAGCACAGCCGGCAAGCAGCGCCAGCAGCAGTGGGGCCAGCAGGATCGGACGAAGCGGTAGAGGTTGCTGCAGCGAAAACGGATTCACGTGGGAGTCTCCAATCGGGCGACAAACCGCCCGTTAAGAATGACGTTGGGAGCATCGGCTTCGCCGACAAATGCCGACAGTTCGAGCCTGGCGACCGATTTTAGCCTGAGCTTGTCGAGAAATAACTCAAGCTCGCCGGCGCCGGGGCCCGTGCAATGGGCCGTCAGGGGATCCAGGGTGGGTTTGCGAAAGCTCAGCTCGCCGTCCTGGATCACGATATCTGCTTCCACGCCCGTCCGGCGCAGCGTGTTGAACAGCCAGCCCCAGCCCGCCATAAAGAGCAGACTTGCGAGGCAGCCGCCAAAGCCTGTGTGTTTATCATTGCGATTGGCCTCAAGCGGCGCCGATAGCGAAACACACACCGGCGCCACCCGGTCGACGCGCACCTGCATCGCGCGGGATATCGGCAGTTCCCGGTAAAGGTAGTCGGCAAAAAACTGTTCCTCCCGTCGCGTTTTGTCCAACTGGGCATACCCTGCCATGCCTGCGCCAGCGCTAATTGTAGGCCACGCAGCGCCGGCCACACCATGCGCCGGAAGCGCACGGCGGCGAAGCATGTTTCACCACAACTCCTTCAGCGCCTCGCCATCGCCGGGAGACCGGCCCGGGGGCAGGCTTGGGACTGGCCAAAAATCAGCCTGCTCATGTGGAAAATGTTTCTCCTGCTGCCCGTGCTGGGCGGCGCCGACCGCGTTGAGGTTTATCGCTGGAACGCGGCGGACGGAACCGTGGTGTTCAGCGACCGGCCCCAGGGCCATACCGCCGAACCCGCCCCGGTGCCGCCCGTAAACCTGCTGGAGCCGGTGCCGCCCGCCGCATCCGCGGCAGGCGCCGCCCCGCCGCCGCTGCCTCGCCGGGCGACGGCCGATCGCCGCCCCGGCGGTCCGGCACCGCTTGCAACCTGCGAGAAACTGCGCCGGGAAGTTGAGGAGCTGTGGCGCCAGCGCCGCCACGGCTACCCGGCAGGGAAGGGGCCAAAGCTGCGCAGCAGAACCCGGGAGCGCCAGCAGGCCCTGCGGGACCGCTGTGGCGTATGGCGCTGACCAGGCGTCGGCGCAAAGCGAAGCGGGGCAGATAGAGTATCCTTGGCGCTCCGCCGATCACGATCCGCTCGAGGGGATCTGCATGTTTCGATCAACCGCTGTGCCGCTGGCCGCCGCGTTACTGCTGTTTTCCGCCGGGCTGACCGAGCTTCGGGCCCAGATTCAGGACCAGGGGCAGGCCCCCGGTCAACAAGCCCCAACCTCCGCCCCCGAACGCTTTCGCGAGCTGTACGAAGCAGAGTGGGAGTTTCGCCTGCGGGAGTCTCCGCGCCTTGCGACCGCGGTAGGAGATCGGCGCTTTAATCACCTGCTTGCGCGGCAGCGGCCCGAGGATATCGAGCGCCGCACCCGCTATTGGAAAGGGGTGCTCAGCGAGCTTGAGCAGATCGATCGCGATGCGCTGGCGGCGGACGACCAGACCAATTACGCCATCTTCTATCGCCAGATCAAATCGTTTATCGACAATGTCGAGAACCAGGGTTACCTGATCCCGTTTACCAGCGACTGGGGGTTTTACTCCGGTCTGGCCCGCCTCCCGGCGGAGGTGCCGCTGGTCACGCTGGAGGACTACAACAATTACCTCGACCGCCTCGCGATGGTCCCGCTGGTCATCGACGACAACATTGCACTGATGCGCCGGGGCATCGAGGTGGGCATGACCCAGCCCCGGGTCATTCTGGCGGGCCGGGACAAGGCGATCAGCACGCACGTGGTGGACGAGGTCAGCGCCAGCGTTTTTTACGCGCCGCTGAAAAAAATGCCCGAGAGCATCGATGAGATCCGCCGCACTCAGCTTGAGGCCCGGGCCGGCGCGCTGATCGGCGAACAGGTCATACCGGCGTTCGCCCGCCTGCTTGAGTTTTTCAACGGCGAGTACACCGACGGTGCGCGGGAAACGCTGGGCGCCAGTGAGTTCCCGAACGGCGCGCGCTACTACGCTGATCAGATCAGTTACTACACCACGCTGGATCTGACGGCGGAACAGATCCACGACATTGGGCTTAAGGAAGTCGCACGCATTCGCAGCGAGATGGAGGCGATCATCACGCAGCTCGAATTTGAAGGTTCGTTTGCCGATTTTCTTCAGTTTCTGCGCACCGATCCCCAGTTCTACGCTGAGTCACCGCGAGAGCTGATGATGGTGGCCAGCTACTACGCCAAAAAAATGGACGGCGCCCTGCCGAGGTTTTTCAAAACCCTGCCGCGGCAGCCCTACGGCGTGGAGCCGGTGCCGGCGGACCTGGCGCCGTTCTTTACCGGCGGACGCTACGTCGGCGCCCCCATCAGCTCGACGCGACCAGGCCTGTATTGGGTGAATACCTACAACCTGGCTAGCCGCACCCTCTACACCATTCCCGCACTGACGCTGCACGAGGCGGCCCCGGGACACCATCTGCAGGCGGCGCTGGCGAAGGAGCAGGGGGAGCAGCCGCCGTTTCGGCGCAGCGACTATATTTCGGCCTACGGCGAGGGCTGGGGCCTGTACGCTGAATTTCTGGGGATCGAGGCGGGCATCTACGAAACGCCGTATGACCACTTCGGCCGGCTGACCTACGAAATGTGGCGCGCCTGTCGGCTGGTGGTGGACACGGGAGTTCACAACCTGGGGTGGACGCGCCAGCAGGCCCTGGACTACCTCGCGGGCAACACGGCCCTGTCCACACACGAAGTGACCACCGAGATCGATCGCTACATCTCCTGGCCGGGCCAGGCCCTGGCCTACAAACTGGGAGAACTTCGAATTCGAGCGCTTCGGGACCGCGCCACGGAGGCGCTGGGCGCCGCGTTCGACCTGCGGGAATTTCACGACGTGGTGCTGGCCCAGGGTTCGGTGCCGCTTCCAATCCTGGAGTCAGCCGTTGATCAATACATTAAGGAGGCAGCGGAATGAAAACACCATTCATACTGGGCGCAGCGATGCTCGCCATGGGCGGCTGCACGGTCTATCAGACGGAAGGGCCGGCGGAGCAGAACAAAACCCGCGACCTGACGCCCATCTGCCATGAGGGCAAAACGCTGCGCGTGGAGGATGACGTGGTGCGGGACTACCTGAACCAGGGCGCCTCGCTTGGCCAATGCGCCAGTCCCGACGGCTGACGGAAACGGTGCGGCGGGCGGACCGGCCCGGATAAGGCAAAGGCCGCGTGGACTTTCCCCAATCCATCACTCAGCTGGACCTGGGTGACGCGGAGTTTGCCCGGCAGCTGGAAGCGATCACCGCTTTCAGCGATTTTGCCGGCGCGATGCTGCGGGTCCACGGCGACTGGCTGGCGGAGCAATGGTCGAGCGGTGCGCTGAGCGCGCCTACCTGGTCGGCCGACCTTGAGTTTGTCGAAGCAGGGTTCGATTCCCTGGATGAGCAGCTGCGGTTTCTGCGGCGGGTTCGGGGCCGGGGCCTGCTGGCGCTGCTGTGGCGGGATTTTGCCGGCACTGACACCGTCGAGCAGACCCTGCAAGGGCTCTCGGATCTGGCCGATGCTCTGGTCAGCCGGGCCGTTGCAATGGCGCAGGCCCGGCTGATTGCGAGCCATGGACAGCCGCGGGACGCGGCCGGCCGGCCGCAGGGGCTGGTGGTCCTTGGCCTGGGAAAACTCGGCGGCCAGGAACTCAATTTTTCCTCGGATATTGACCTGATCTTCGCCTACCCGGCGGAGGGCCAGACGGAGGGCCGCCGCCCCGTCAGCGTGCAGGATTTTTTTTCCCGGGTGGTGCGGCAGGTGGTGGATCTGCTGCATCGGGTCACCGCCGACGGGCGGGTCTATCGCGTGGATCTTCGGCTGCGACCCTTCGGCGAGGCCGGCCGCCAGGTGCTCAATTTTTCGGCCATGGAGCAGTACTACCAGCGCTCCGGCCGGGACTGGGAGCGTTATGCGTTGATCAAAGCGCGGCCGGTGGCGGGAGATCTCGCGGCGGGTCATGAGCTGCTGGAGCGGCTGCAGCCGTTTGTCTACCGGCGCTACCTGGACTACGGCGCCTACGAGGCGCTGCGCGAGATGAAAGCCCTCATCGACGCCAAAGCCAAAGATGCCCAGCGCAACCTCAAACTCGGCCCCGGGGGTATCCGGGAGCTGGAGTTTATGGTCCAGGCCATGCAGTTGGTGCGCGGCGGGAGCGAACCCGCGCTGCGGTCCCCCCGGTTGCTGCCGACCCTGGCTCAGCTCCCCGGGCTCGGCCTGATGGAGGAGACGACGGCGGCGGGCCTGGCGGAAGCCTATCGGTTCTTGCGGCGGGTTGAAAATCGCCTGCAGCAGGCGGCTGATCAGCAGACCCACGAACTGCCGGAATCGTGTGAGAGGCTGGCAACGGCCTGCGGAAAGCCGGATGCATCCGCGTTCGAGGCGGAGCTGTCGCGCCACCGGGCGCTGGTCCAGAAGGAGTTTATTCGCCTGCTGGCCGGGCCGGAAACGGTACCGGTGGAGAATCCGAGCTGGCGTGCCTGGCAGGAAGTGCGGGCCGGTCAGGAACCGGCGGCGGCGCTCGACGGAGCGGGGCTCAAAAGCAGCGAAGATCTGGCCGCCGCCCTGGCCCGCTTTCGCCAGAGCGGTGGTCTGCGCAGCGCGGGTGAGAAGGGCGTGCGGTTGATCGACCAGCTGCTTCCGCGGATTCTTGATCAGGTGGTGGAGCTGGAGCACCCGGGCCGGGCGCTTGCGGGAACGCTCGACATCCTGGCCGCCGTTGCCAGCCGCACGGCTTACCTCGCCCTGCTGTCAGAACGGCCGGCGGTGCTCAAGCGGGTGCTCTGGGCGGCCGGCGTGTCCCCCTGGCTCGTTGCGACGCTGAAAGCTCAGCCGGGCCTGATGGATGATCTGATCGCGCCGGAACCAAGCGAAGACGCCGCTGCGCTCGAGGATCTGCTCAAGCTGGCCACGCAGCGCGCCGGTGAGGACGCGGAGCAGCAGCTCATGGCGCTGGTGCAGGTGCAGCGGCGGGAGATGCTGGCGCTGGCGGTGGAGTTTCTAACCGGCACCCGGCCAGGCCGGGATACCGCCCGCCGCTTGTCCGCCCTTGCCCAGGGCATTGTGGTGGAGGTGCTGTCCCTGTGCCGCAGCGAACTGTCGCAAAAGTACGGACTCCCCCGCAGCGGCATGCTGGAGGTGCTTGCCTACGGCACCTTCGGCGGCCGGGAGATGCGCTTTGACTCCGATCTCGATCTTGTTTTCCTGAGCAGCGACGACGCGGACGATGACAGCACCGACGGGGCAAACGGCATCTCGACGCAGCGATTTTTCACCCGTCTGACGCAGCGCCTGGTGGGACGCCTTTCGGCGAACTCGGCGCTGGGTCGGCTCTATGAGGTGGATACGCGACTGCGTCCCAACGGCAACTCGGGCTTTTTGCTGTCCTCGGCCACGGCATTTGCCCGCTACCAGTCGGAAAGTGCCTGGGTTTGGGAATGGCAGGCCCTGACCCGGGCCCGGGCGCTGAAGGTGGATGCGGCGCTGGCGCGCCGTTTTGACCGGGTGCGGCTGGATACGATCCGCCGGCCGCGGGATCGGGCTGCGCTGGCGCAGGCCATTGCGCAGATGCGTGGACGCATGCAGCGCGAGACTCCCGGGGCCTCCCGGCAGCTAAAGTTTGCGCCGGGAGCGCGGCTGGACGTTGAGTTTCTGACTCAGTATCTGGTGCTGGCGTTCGGGCAGCAGCATGCGGTGCTGGCGGAAGCTCGGGGTACCGCGGATACGCTGCGCGTTGCCGGTGAGGTGAGCCTGCTGAAAGCGACGGAGGTGGCGGGCCTGACGCAGGCTTACGATCGAGCGGTGGAGGCAGAGCTGCGGCAATCCCTTGGCTTGTCCGCGGCACCACCGGTGCCGGAAGACGCCGCGGCGGTGTCCACTATGTGGCAGCACTGGTTTGCGCCCTCGAGATAGCGGTGAGACGGCGAGAGTAACGGCGGGACGGTTTGCGGAGCTTTTGGACGCCCCAATAAAGAAGGGGAGCCGAAGCTCCCCTTCAAAGAAGTGTGTCAGTTCTCTGTTCGTCAGCAGTCTTAAGCCTGCGTCGCGCCGAACCTTCCTGACTTTCCTGCGCCTTGCCGTTCCGAATAACCGCTTGGCTGCAGTTCCGAGCCGCTTCCCAGCCCGTTTTCTTTTTCGACGTCGCCGGCGCTTTCGCGTCGCCTGGCGTCTATCTCCGAGGAGTGCGACTCCTCTTCGCACCTGCCGCTGTGGTCTTTGCGAACTTCAGCTTACGCTTCCGCTCCGCGGCAGCCCGGGTCGTACCACTCGTCCCGGCTCGCTTGGCTGGTTCTCCGCTCCGGATTCCTGGTTGGGCTTCCGGCGCAGGGCCTGTCCGCTGCGTTGAAATCTAAGTTACGACCGGCCACCCCCGGCGTCAATTCCGCGTCAAAACTAAACAAAATATTGGCAAAAATACCAAAATACAAAGCAAAAGGGTCAGGTCTGTGCTTTGTGCATTTTCATGTTCGCTCCCCAATAAATTCAACTGATCAAAGAATTTATCCAGTCGCTTAGGGCCAGGTTTGTGCTTTTTGTTCAAAAGCGGTACAAAGGTTTTCAGCCCATTTTGGGGCTTCTCAAGAAAGTCATTAAAAAATATAAAAACCAATGATTTATGGTTTTTTTGGATAAACCGGCGTCTGAGTGGCTCGAGACATATATGTTCCGCTTTAGCGAAAATTCCTCAGATTTGGCCCAGCTTCCGCAGCTAAGCGGCGGAAATTCTTTTTATTTTTTTCAGCTGGCTCGGCGTAAAAAAAATCACCTGTCAGAGACACGGCCCGGAACGCTCGAAACCTGCTGGATTTACCAACGATGACGCGGCCAGCGCGGATTTTGCTGGCGGACGGCTGGTACCACGTGGCCAATCGGGGGGCAGGGCGCCAACGGGTTTTTCGTAATGACCAGCACCGCGGCCTTTTCCTGGAACTCCTGCAGGATCTGCAGAGCGCCTTTGCCGTTGCGGTTCACGCCTACTGCCTGATGAGCAATCGCTACGACCTGATCGTGCACAACCGGGAGGCCAATCTGTCCGAGGCCATGCGCCATCTCAATGGGGTATACACGCAGCGCCACAATCGCGATGTGGGACGGGACGGTCCGTTATTTCGCGGCCGCTACCGGGCCGTCCTGTTTGACCCGGAGCTGGCCCTGCTGGCGGTGTCCCGGCATCTGCACCGCCGGCCACTGGCGACGGGCCGGGTCCCCACGCTGACCCGCTATCGCTGGTCCAGCTATCCCAGCTATGTGACCCGGCGCCGGCGCCCGGACTGGCTGCACCGGGAGGCGGTGCTGGCGGCGGCAGCCGGTTCGGCCGCCCGCTATCGGGCCTATGTGGAGCGGGAAGGTGAACCCAACGAGGTTGTGCGGCGCTTCTATCGTCAGAGCCGCCCCGGTCCCGTGCTCGGCGGGCCGGAGCTGCTCGCGCGGATTGCCGGGCAGGGCGACGCGGAGCTGACGGCGCCCGACGCCATTTCCTACCGTAGGGTGCTGCGGCTGGTTGCGGACCATTTTGAAGTGCCCCGGCGGAGCCTGCTCAGCGGAACTCAGGGCCGTCTCAATGAACCGCGCCTTGCGGCGATCTGGCTGTGCCGGCGCCACTGTCGCCTCACGCTCAAGGAGCTGGCGGCCGTTTTTCGGGTAGCGGGGTTCGGCACCATATCCGCTGCGCTCAACCGGATGCCTAAGCGCATGGGGCCCCGCTTCTGGAAACAGGTCGCGGCCCTTGAGGCGCAGCTTGCGCCGCAGCCCTGACGCTCCCCCGGGACTCAGCTTATCGCTTGAGGTGTCACCCCTTCCCGCGCTTCAGGTCCCGAGCGAGAAAACGACTGCTGGCCACGGCCAGCGCCAGGTCCCGGGGAATCGGCCAGGGCTCGCGGGTGAGCAGGCTCACGAGCCACTCGGCCAGCAGCGGCGCGCTGGTAAACCCCCGGGCCCCCAGGCCGCCGATGACAAACTCGCTGTCCACCCACGCCACCGGCTCTCCCTCCGGACCGCCCCGCAGCCAGCGCAGGCGAGGCCGGGAGGCGGGGCCGTCAAGCCGGGGACCGGCCGCCGGTAGCCGGTCCGGGGTTGCGGCGCGCCAGCCGGACCAGCTTCCACTGACCGGCCCGTCCAGAAACGGGAAGGCCCGCTGCACCTCGTCGGCAAGCCGGTCCCGCTCCCCCGCCTCAGGTTCGCGGGTAAAGCTGGCCCCGGCCCACAGCTGTTGCTGCTGGTCCACCGGATGGAGATATTTCCCGCGATGCAGGCTGCAGCGCAGTGCCGCCGCGGAAGGGCGCGCCTGGTAACGGAGGCAATGACCATGCCAGCGGCTGAGCTTCAAATCTTCGGCGCCGGGCCAGGCGCCGGCCCCCGGCGCCCAGATCAACGTTTCCGGCGCTGTGGATTCGCCGTCTTCCTCCTTCGGTCGGGAGGAACCGTAGTCCACCACCGTCCCCGCCTCGGGAAACCAGAGGCCGCCGGTGTTGTCCGGCAGCGAGACGCCGGCCACCTCCGCGGCACTGCCTCCATCCAGCACGGAAAGCTGCTCCGGTGGGGGCGCCCAGATCGCCTCGATCTGGCGCTGGCGATCGAGGTCGGCGGCGTCCTCGGCCAGCAGCAGCGCGCCATGGGCGCGAAACCCGGTGGTCTGCCGCCAGAAGCGCAGCGCGTACCGGTACGCCAGCCAATACCAGCGGCCGGCGGGTCCATCACCCGCCTCAAGGCGAGGCATGACCGAGAGGCTTGGATTATCCGAGGCTCGCCCACCCCGATCCTCTAGCCGGGCCGCGATCCCGCGGCGTTTCAATGCGACGGCGACGCTGCGGCCGGCCACCCCGCTGCCGCGGATACGCACCGGCCCGCGCGCGGCGGCCGCCGGCGGCCGGAACCAGCCTGGACACCGGCTTTTGGGCTGGCCGGAAAAGGTGCCCAGCAGCCGCTCCCGCTTGCGGCCGAAGCCGGCGGTCTTGCGCACGGCAAAACCGGCAGCGGACAGTCCCCGACGCACCACGCCGGCAGCGGTGAAGGTGGCCAGGGTGGCACCCGGGGCGGACAGGCGGCCCACCTCCCGCAGCACCGCGTCGGACCACATGGCCGGGTTGTGCGCCGGCGCAAAACCGTCCAGAAACCAGGCGTCCACCTCGGCTTCCAGTTGCTCAAGCTGATCCAGCACATCGCCAAGCAGCAGGGTAAGGCACACGCCGTCCTTAAGGTGGTAGCGGTGGAAGCCGGGGGTGGCGGCGTCCAGGGTCTGGCGCAGCTGGCCGCTTAGGGGAGCGAGCTGCGGCCAGGCGCCATGGATGTCGCTGAGTTCGGCGGCGGACAGCGGGTGGCCTTCCACGCTCACGTAGTGCAGCTGCTGGTCCGGCTGGCGGTTTTTGCGCCAGGCGTGCCAGGTGCAGAGAAAATTCAGACCGGTGCCGAACCCCGTTTCGCCGATCACAAAAGTTGGCCGGTTTCGCCAGCGCCCGGGCAGGTCGCAGCCCGAGAGAAATACCGCTTCTGCTTCTGCCGGCCCGTGCTCGGGCTGAAAGTAGATGTCGCCGTAGCGGCCGGAGATCAGCCCGCCGCCGGCGTCCCGGGAAACTTGCGCATCTCCCAGCAGTCCGTGCCGTTTGCCCTGCGTGGACACTAGTGGACTGTAACGGCCAGTTTGAAAGCGCCTGCGTGCGCCTCGAACACGAATGCGGCGTTGCGCCTCGGACCAAAGAGCCTGCCACTGCTCGTCGGCGCGCCTTGCCTTGGTGCCCGACGCGTCACGCAGCCACTTCCGAATTGGCCGTTACAGTCCACTAAAAGCCGAACAGGTGGTCGATGCTGAAGCGGGTCTGGTCTCCGTCGCCGGCCAGCAGACCGTGGTAGCCGAATAGGCGGCAGGTCACGTCGCGGATGAGCAGCTGGCTGGCGTGGCGCAGCACGCCCTGCGCAAACAGCTCGTCTATGAACAACAGCCGCGAGCCACGAAGCGGGATCGCGCAGTGAGTGCTGGCGAGTTGCTTGCCGGCGCTGTCCAGCAGCCGCAGTTCCGTGGCGGAGGCAGCGTGCCAGCGGGTCGAAGCGGGATATATCAGACAGATAAAGGTGCGCTCCCCGGGCTGCCCGAGTCGCACGTAGAGCCGCGTCGTCAGCCCCGGTGCCGGTCCGCCGTAGCTCTGCGGTTCGCCGCGCCACACGTTCAGCATATTGAACATGTGGCTGCCAAAACTGGTTTCGGCCAGGTGCCCGGACGCCCGGTGGCGATAGCGGAAGATGGCGTGCAGCCAGCCGTCCACCGGCCCCGGGTGGGTCCGGTCATAGCTCAGTGCGAGGTGCTGTCCCGCCGGCACGGCCCGCCAGCGGTGGTCGTCTGCCTCGGCCACGTGGATCGGCTGGCGCTCAAGCTCCCGCCCATCCTGATCGTAGGTTCGCAGCAGCAGCTGCTGCGGTCCGTCCTGCACCGGCGACATGGGCGTCACCAGCAGCTGAGATTCAAACTGATCTATCGGCAGCAGCGGGGCGGTGAGCAGGTACGCGTCTCCCAGTTGGGGTTCTACGTCCCAGAAGTCTGCGTCGGGAGTCAGATCATCACGGCGGATATTGGCGTGGGCCACGTGGCTGCGGCCAGCTCGTGTCACCTCATAGCGGGGACGCAGCACCTGGTGCTGCGCTTCCAGCGTCGCCTGGGAGCGGTGGGCGGCGGCGGGCAGCCGCCAGGCCGCGGTACCCAGCGGTGGCACCGTTCCCTCAAAGACCGTGGGCTCTGGGGCTCCCGCCAGGCCCAAGCTGCCGGCCGGCAGGGGGCGCGCATGGGGATTTTGAATCCAGAGCGTCACGGACTCATCCGCCCGGCTCGACAGCGGGATGCCCCCGTAGCGTGCCGCGGGCCAGATGTTGCTGTCGTGGGTGGTGGTGAGCTCTGCCCCGTCCCGGCGGAAGTCGAGAACATATTTCAGGACGTCGTGGCCCCGGGCGCCGACCGCGTGCACCAGCAGCTGACCGTCGAAGGAGGGCAGCGCGAACCGTTCCCGCACCTCGCCGCTGTCGATCACGATCTGCTGCTGCGCCGGCCCGGCTGCAACGTCCCAGCGTTTGAGTTCGCTGCCGTCGCCGGCGTAGAGCACGCAGCGCAGCGTGACCTGCGTTGCGCCGTAGCGTGCCCAGTAGTTGTTGGTGCAAAAGCGCGTGGCCAGCTGCGGCCCGGCGCGAAACAGCGCCAGGTCGTAAACAAAATTCAGCGGCGACAGGTAGTCTTCGGGAAAGGTCAGCCACGAGCCCGCCAGCTTTAGGGATGACAGATCGTGAATCGTCAGATCGTCCCGGAAGCGGTTCAGCGCCTCCCGGCCGTGCCACTGCCCGAAGTCCAGCACCCAGACTTCACTGCCCGCAGGCAGCTCGTGCGCCGGCCGGGAGTGCTGGTCCTCAAGCTTGAGATCCACCACGTAGCGCTTTCCGCCGGAAACACCGGTGAGATTCAGAAACGCGTCGCAGGTCTGATATTGATCGTACGGGTCGAGGAAGACCGGTGCCGCAGCGGCGGACAGCTCGCTGCGAAGCGCCGCCACCTGCGCGCCGGTCGCCGGATGGGCGAGGGCCTTGTAGAACGGATTGCCGCGCCCGCCGGCAAAGGTTTTGGGTCGAAATGTCATCGGGCAAGCTTCATTGGCCGGCCGGGGCAAGAGCGGCAGTCAGCTGCTGCGCCACCTGGCCCGTTTCCCGCAGCGCAGGATAGTCAGAAGCGACACCTTTGGATACCTCAAGGCCCTGCAGATAGCCGCGCTGCAGCAGCTCTTCGCGAAACCGCTGGAAGCGCTGATTGCCGGTCTGTTCCAGCGGCACGTGCACCGGCCGCCCGGTGCCGAGCGCTTCACTGATCATGTTGACGCTGTCGGAGCTCACCACCAGCCGGTCCGCCCAGGCCAGAAAACCCGGATAGGGATTCTCAAGGCCAGGCTGATCGGCAAAAAACGCACAGCCGGCGGTGCCGGCCCCTTGCGTGATGGACCGGGCGTGCTGCACCAGGGCCGGCGGCGTGCGCCGGGACGTGGTGACCAGGAGCGAGCCCGCCGCACCGGCCAGCGCGGCGGCAGCGTTGAGCAGGGTGCTCACGTACGCGGGCGTGATCTGATAGGCACGGTTGCTGGCGCCGATCAGCACCGCAACCCGGGGACTCGGGTGTTCGCCAAACTCCGGCCAGTCGGCTTTTCCGGTTCTGAGCGTGTCGTCATCCACGAGGTGCAGGGCGCCGAGCGTGTTGATGACGTTGTCGCCGGTGAGACCGTCATGGCGCGGGCAGATGACGTGATCGAAGCTGTCCGGCGCGATGCGAGGATTGAGAATATGCACGGTCCGGGTACGGCCGTTGCCGGCGCGGCGCAGGTGGAGGGCGAGCAGCGCGGCCCGGCGGCCGCAGGACAGAATCAGCGCCGGCGGCGGTTCTGCCAGTAGGGTGCTGACGGGGCGTGCGTCGGTCAGCGCCGGGTGATTGGCAGCAGGCTTAAGCGCCCAGCTGACACCGGCCCGCAGCCGGGGCGCGAGGGCATCCCAGGGCTGCCGCAGGGCAATTCGAAACTGCTGCGGTGAGGGCTCAATAACGCCCTGCCGGATCAGGTAGTGAGCCAGCGCCAGACATTGCTTTTCATTGCCTCGCGCGCCGTCGGTGATGATCCAGCCTCGGCGTGGTTCTTGTGCTTCGTCCACGGGTGCCCCGGGTCCGTCCTTTCTGGCGGGCGGCAGGTTACCACGGGGCGGTGTTCCCGGCGCTCCCCCCTGCTATCATCGGTGTACTGTGGGGTCTACAACAATTCGAAAGCCATGAGCCATTCCACCGACGCAGACAACGCCGAGCTGACGCCTGCGAACACCGAAAAAACGTACCACGTCACACGGAAAGATTTACCACTTTCCTGCCCCACTCCGGAAATGGCGTTGTGGAATTCCCACCCCCGGGTATATCTGCCGATCGAGAAGTCCGGCCGCGAAACGTGCCCTTACTGTGGCGCGATTTACGTCCTTACGGACTGAAGCTGAAGTCGGCTAAGCCATGCCCCGGCTCACGGTCATGCAGCTCCTGCCGGCCCTGGATGCGGGCGGCGTGGAGCGTGGCACTTTCGAGGTGGCCGAGGCGCTGGTTCGCGCCGGTCACCGGTCCCTGGTCGTGTCCGGCGGCGGCATGCTGGTAGCTCCGTTGGAAGCAACCGGCAGCCGGCACTTTCAGCTGAACGTCGGGCGCAAATCGCCGGCGGTGTTCCGCACCGTGGGTCCGCTGCGGGACCTGATCGAACGGCACAAGGTGGACGTGCTCCACGCCCGTTCGCGGCTGCCGGCCTGGGTGGCCTGGCGGGCGCTGAAGCGGCTGAACCCGCGCCCGCGCTTCGTCACCACGCTCCACGGCCTCAACTCTGTGTCGCGCTACAGTTCCATCATGACGCGGGGGGACCGGGTCATTGCCGTGTCGCAGACCGCTCGAAGCTACTGGCTGAAAAACTACCCGAGCCTCACGCCAGATCAGGTCAGCCTGATCTATCGCGGCGTGGACACGCAGGTTTTCCGCTATGGCTACCAGCCGGAAGAAGAGCGCTCCAGCCGCGTTCTGCTGCAGGCCGGAATTCCGTCGGACCAGCCGCTGCTGATGATGCCGGGGCGGATTACCGCCACTAAGGGGTTTGGGGCGTTTGTGAATCTGCTGGCCCGGCTCAAGGTAAAAGGTGTGGCCTGCCATGGCGTGATCATCGGCGACTATGAAGCGGGCAGCGGCTATCAGGCCCGTCTGAACGATCGCATCGAGCGGCTGGACGTGCGCGATCGAATCACTTTCACCGGTCCCCGGCAGGACCTGCGGGACGTATTGTGCCTGGCGGACCTTGTGTTTTGCCTGTCCACCAAGCGCGAGTCTTTTGGCCGGGTGGCGGCCGAGGCGCTGGCCCTCGGCAAACCGGTACTGGGTTTTGACCACGGCGGCATCGGCGAGGTGCTGGACGAGATCTTTCCCCAAGGTCGGGTCCCGGCGACCGACGAGGTTGCGCTGCTGGAGAAAACGCTCGAGTTCCTAAATTCACCACCGGAGGTCCCGGACCGCCAGCCATTTCTTAAATCGCAGATGCAGGAGCAGACGCTCGAGCTTTACGAAACGCTGACGAAGGGCTAGCGGCTGACTGAATCGTGGTCCAGCGGCGGCGCAAGGGCTTCGATGACCTGCGGCAGCATCGCCTGCGCGACAAGCGCGTTCCCCCGCTCCGACAGATGACAGAAGTCCAGGAAAAGAGGTTCCTGGATCTTGTTGAACACGCCGCTCAGATCGGAGAAACCGGGGGCTCCCATCATCACCTGGCGCACGGATTCATCAGCGGCGGCCTGCAGCGCCGCATGCCGCGCCGCGCTGGCGCCGGCAATCGCTTCTTCGCTGGGGGGACGGGAAGTTCTGCTGAACACGGTGGGCTGCCAGAAAAACAGGCTGGGGGTTTCGGCTGATTCGGCGACGGCCCGGCTGGCAGAAACCCGGTGCGCGTAAATCCTGGCTACCTGCGCGCCAAGTTCCGTGGGGTCTGGCTGGGTTGCGGGCTGAAGTGCTCCGCGCAGCCGGCTGACACCCTCAAGTACCGCCGGCGCCGCCTGCAGCCAGTTGTCCAGACCGTCGGTGGCGCGGAAATCGGCCTGCCGATGAGCTTCATTCTGGGAAACGCCCGGGCGGCCCGCCTGAAAAGCGGCGTAGACGTCATTCACACCGCCGTAGAAAACCACCAGATCCGGAGCCGGATGCTGCTCCAGCCGACGCAGAAAGCGAACCTGCGCCTGACCGCTGACGTAGCCGCTTTCGCCCAGGTTGATCACCCGGGCGGCGATACCCTGGGCCTGAAGTGCCCGCGCCAGCGCGGACGGCAGCGTGGCATCATCCCGGGCGCCGGTGCCCCAGACGGTGGAACCGCCGAGCAGCCAGATTACCCACTCGGGCGCCGGCGGCGTCCAGCTCGAGCGAATGCCTTCGGCGTTGACGTTGATGTAGTCACCGGCAAACGGCACGCGCCGCCAGTATTCCCAGGACGACCAGACGGTACGCCGGGCCTGGTGGAGCTCGTCGAAGTAGTCCGCAATCCAGGGGGCGTCTTCCAATGCCGGCGCCTGTTCGCGGTCCGGCGCCGTCGCGCCCGGGGAAACCGGGGCAGTGCCAGGTTGCGGCACCACGGATTTCAGCCCGGCGTCCACGATCAGCAGGAGCAGCAGGGTAACCCCAAGGATCAGCCAGCCGTCGCGCAGCCATTTAACTAGTTTCATGGCCGAATCTTCGCCCCGCCGGAGCCGCTGCGCAATGCTGGCCCGCCATAAGCTGCGTTAAGCAGCGGTTCAGCGGCGCCCGGCACAGTGGGGGTATGGCATCCACTCCCGCAAGCCAGCGTCAGTTCCCGCTGGCCACTGAGGTAACATACGGGCAAAACGGCCCGCTGAACCGGCGCCGCGTAACGCCACATCCGGAACCTGTCCGCCATCATGTCTGCCTGGACCCGCTATCTGCCCGCTGCGTTGATATTTGCGGTGGTGGCCCTGCTGCCCTTTTCGCGCCTTTCCGCCCTGCCGATGGCGCTGATGATGGTGGGCGGGATAATGCTCACGGTGCGCCACGGACGCCGCCTCTGGGAAGAACCGGCGCTGGGCCTGTTCACCGTACTGTTTCTGGCCTACTTCCTTCCCGTGCTGGTTTCCTGCCTGGACGCGGTGGCGCCGGAGCGTTCCTGGCCCTCCGCGGTGGCATACCTGAGGTTTCTGCCCGTGGGAATCTTTGTGATTCATCACCTGGGCGATCCCGACCAGCGGCGTGCCCTGTGGCTGATGACTGCTGTCCTGGTCATGGTGTGGTGTGTGGACGCGCTGATCCAGTTTGCCCTGGGGCGGAACGTGCTGGGTATGCCGCTGGCGGAGGACCGGTTGAACGGCATATTCGGTGAGACCAACATCAAGCTGGGGCATGTGCTGGCGGTGCTGTCGCCGGTGCCGCTGGAATACTGCCGGCGCTTTGGCCCCAGGTGGGCTTTTCCCGTCTGCCTCGGGGCCCTGCTGGCGGTGATTGCGCTGGTCAGCACCCGCGCCGCCTGGGTGATGTTCGCGCTGGTGTTGCTGGCCTACGTCTACGTCTACGCCCAGGGCCGCCCGCGGCGCTGGATCAAAGCGGCGCTGATTGTCGCCACGGTGGCCGGCGGGAGCCTGTTCGTCGGCTACCAGATGTCGCCCACGCTCGCAGAGCGACTGGATCGGTCGCTTCTGCTGCTCGAGGGCGATCGGGAGTCGGTGGATCGGGCCCTGGGGGGGCGGCTTCCGATCTGGCGCACCGCCGGCCGCATGGCGGCGGACCACCCCATCAACGGCGTCGGCGCGCGGGGCTTTCGCTATGCGTATCCCGAGTATGCGGACGCAGCGGACCACTGGGTGAATCCAGACAAGGGCACCGGCGCCGCCCACGCCCACCAGCTGTTGCTGGAGGTGCTGACGGAAACCGGGGTGATCGGTCTGGTCGGTCTGCTTTTCGCGCTGGTGCTCAGCTTCCGCTTCTGGCAGCACCTTACGCCGGCGCGCAAACACACCGCTTATCCGTTTGCGCTGGCGCTCGGCGTGATGCTGTTCCCGGTCAACACGCACCTGGCTTTCTACTCCACCTTCTGGTCGCTGCTGTGTTGGTGGCTCGTGATGGTCTTTCTAGGCTTTGCCCGCTCGCCGAGCCCGAGCGCTGCTTCGGGAGCCGCTTCAGAGTAAGCTGCCGCCATGGCAGAGCCCAAGACAAGCGAACCGGCCACGCCCCTGTCGGTATTCATAACCACCTTCAACAACGCGGAGACGCTGCCCAAGCTACTTGAAAGCGTGAGCTTTGCCGACGAGATTGTCGTGCTCGATTCCTACAGCAAGGACCAAACGGAGCGCATCGCCCGGGACGCCGGCTGCCGTTTTTCTCAGGCCGAATTTTCAGGCTACGGCCCGCAGAAGCAGGCGGCGCTGGAGCTCACCAGCCACCGCTGGGTGCTGCTGATGGATGCGGATGAGGCGCTTACGGACACGGCCCGGGAGCGGATTCAGGCGCTGCTGCGGGCCGGGCCGACGGCGGCCGGTTACCGGCTGCCGCGGGTTGAACAGATGTTCTGGCGGCTGCAGTCGGAGGCCTCCCGGCTGAACGACTTTCTGCGCCTGTTTGACAAAACCCGCGGCCGGGTCAGCGATATGCCGATTCATGCGGCGCCCGAGGTGGACGGGCCGGTAGAGCGGCTCGATGCGCCGTTTGTGCACTACGGCGAGGTGGATATCCACACCAAAGTGGACAAGATCAATCACTACTCCACGGGACTGGTGGCGGATAAGCAGCGCCGGGGTCAGCGCCTGACCCGGGCTCGCATGCTGCTCTACCCGCCGTGGTTTTTTGTTCGCGGCTACGTATTCAAGCGCCAGTTTCTCAACGGCTGGGCTGGCTTTATCAGCGCCGTGGTCGGCGCCTTTTACGTCTTCCTTAAGTACGCCAAGCTGTACGAGTCCCGCCAGCCCCGTGACCCGCGCCTCTGACCCTGCTGCCGGGCTGCCTTCGGCCTGGCTGCCTTCCCAGTGGCCCCTCCTGGCGGGTATTGGACTGATGAAGCTGAGCGCCCGGCTCCCGCAGCGGCTGCGCCTGGTGCTCGGCGCCCGCCTCGGAGAGCTGGCCTGGCTGGCGCTGACAAAACGCCGGCGGGTCACCCGAACCAATCTCGCCGCCTGCTTTCCCGATTGGCCCGAGAAGCGCCGCCGGGCGCTGGAGCGGGACCACTTTCGCGAGGTGGGCCGGGGCGCGCTCGAAATGGCCCTGGGATTCTGGGGCACGCCGCAGAAGCTGCGGCGGCTGGTGCGCTTCGAGGGTATTGAGCATCTGGAAAAAGCCCGGGCGGCCGGCGGCACGCTGATTCTGGTGGCCCACGTGACGATGATCGAAATGATCGGACCGCTGCTGAATCTGGTCAGTGAGCCGCGACCCGCCGGCGTCGCCCGCCGCCAGCGCCAGCCGCGGCTGAATCAGGCGGTGGACGCGGCCCGGGCCCGCTTTTTGGGCCTCGCGCTTGAGAAAAAAGATATGCGGGGCCTGCTGCGCTGGGTGCGGAGCGGCGGTGCGGCACTTTACGCGCCGGATCAGGACTTCAGTTTCGGCTCCGTCTTCGTGCCCTTTTTTGGGGTTCCAGCCGCCACGACCACCGCCACGTCGCGCCTGCTGGGCCGGCTGAACTGCACGCTGGTGCCGGGGTGGATCAGCCGGGCGGAAGACGGCTGCTACGACTTCGAATTTTTCCCGCCGCTGGCCGGAGTAGACGGGGAGGACGCGGAGCGGGACACGGCGGCGGTCAATGCGTGGATCGAGGCCCAGGTGCGCCGGCGGCCGGCCCAATACCTCTGGATGCACCGCCGGTTTCGCACCCGGCCCCCCGGTGAGCCGCCGTTCTATCCCCGGAACGCCCGCCGGCGGAAACACCAGGCAGACCCGGAAGCGGTCAGCTAGGTTGGCAGGACGCTAGCGCCGGTCTTTGAGGATCTCCCGCGCCGCGTTGTGCCCCGGCGCGCCGGTGACCCCGCCCCCCGGGTGCGAGCCGGCACCACACAGGTAAAGGCCGGAAAACGCGCCCCGGTAAGCGCCCTGGCCGAGCAGCGGCCGGGACGCATAGAGCTGATCCAGCGTCAGGGCGCCGTGGAAGATGTCGCCGCCGACCAGGCCGAAGCGGGATTCCAGATCCGCCGGGGACAGGATCTGTCGGGCGATGACCGATTCCCGGAAGTTTGGAGCCCACCGGTTGACCGTGTTGATGATGTGCTCCGCTGCCGTTTCCCGCTGCGTCTCCCAGGTGTCGGGGGCTTTGAGCTGCGGTGAAAAATGCTGGCAGAACAGGCTGGCCACGTGCTGCCCCGGGGGCGCCAGCGAGTCGTCGAGGGTGGAGGGAATCAGCATCTCCACCACCGGCTGCCGGGACCAGCCGTGCTGCCGCGCGTCAAGGTAAGCCTGCTCCAGGTAGTCAAGGCTGGGGCCGATGATGATCCCCGCCTGCTGGTGCCGGCCCGGCTCCCGGCGGCAGCTGAACGCCGGCAGCTCCGACAGGGCGACGTTCATACGAAAGGTTGCCGAGCCACAGCGGTAGGCGCGCAGCGCGCCCTTGAGGTCTTCACCGAGCAGTTCCGGCTCCAGCAGGCGCTCGTAGAGCAGCTTGGGGCCCACGTTGGCAGCCACGGTGCGGCAGGCGATGCGGCGCCCATCGCCGAGCGTAACGCCGCTGACGGCGCCGCCCTCAACGTCGACGCGGGCCACGGCCGCGTCCACTTCAATGGTGACGCCGCGGCTGCGGGCCTCCGCCGCCATGGCCTGGGTGATGGCTCCCATGCCTCCGACGGCGTGGCCCCAGGCACCCTTGTCGCCGTCGATTTCGCCAAAAACGTGGTGCAGCAGCACGTAGGCTGAGCCCGGGGTTGAGGGCGCCGCAAAATTGCCGACGATGGCATCGAAGGCAAACGCCGCTTTGATGTGGGTGTTCTCAAACCACTGATCCAGCACCTGGGTTGCGCTGCGGGTGAACACGCCCATCACATCCCGCTGGCGATCTGGACCTAAGCGGGAAAAGCGGCGGGACATCTTGAGTACCTCCCACCACTGGGACAGAGGCCCGCCGGCATAGGGCGGCGTCTTGAGGACCAGCTCCCGGACTACGTCGGCGGCCGCCTCCAGCATGTTCAGGTAGTGGGGTAGGGCGGCGGCGTCCGCCGGTGACAGCTGCGCAAACTCCCGCTGCGTGGCCGCGAGGTCGTTGTGAATCAGCAGGCTCCGGTTCTCATCGAGCGGCAGGAAGTTGGCCACCGGACGCCGCAGGATCCTGAGGCCGTGGTCCTTCAGTCGGAGGTCGCGAATGATCCGGGGATGCAGCAGGCTGACGGTGTAGCTGGCGACCGAGTTTCTGAAACCGGGATGAAATTCTTCGGTGACCGCCGCGCCGCCACCCACCGCCTGGCGTTCCAGCACCAGAACCCGGCGGCCGGCGGCCGCCAGGTAGCAGGCGCACGTCAGACCGTTGTGGCCTGCGCCGACGATGACCACGTCATAGGGCTCGGAAGTAGCGCTCATGGGCGCGCACGGTACACCATGATTGCGCCGGCCGATATGGCGTTTTCTTCGACAGCATCGGCCGGGGCTTGAGCGGCCATCGCTGGGCACTATGATGGGCGCATGCCGGAACTGCCAGAAGTGGAAACCACCCGCCGGGGTATTCAATCCCACATCGCCGGACAGCAGGTTGTCGGGGCGGTCGTGCGGGAGCCGCGGCTGCGCTGGCCGGTGCCGGAAAACTTAAACGAGCTGCTGGCGGGGCAGACGGTGCAGGCGGTGGAGCGTCGCGCCAAATACCTGCTGCTGCGCACCGCCACCGGGAGCATCCTGCTGCACCTGGGCATGTCCGGCAGCCTTCGGGTGCTGAAGCAGGACCGTCCGCCGCAGGTCCATGATCACGTGGATCTGAAGTTCCAGTCCGGCACCGTGCTTCGGCTGAACGATCCGCGGCGGTTTGGCGCGCTGCTGTGGGCGCCGGGAGATCCTTTTGAGCACCCGCTGCTGGCTCATCTGGGGCCCGAACCGCTGGCGGCGGCATTTACCGGAGGCCACCTTCATCGCCGGTCCCGGGGACGCCGCGGGCCGGTGAAGAACTTCATTATGGACGGGCGGATTGTGGTCGGGGTTGGTAATATCTACGCCAGCGAGGCGCTGTTTCGGGCGGGTATCCACCCCTTGCGGGCTGCCGGGCGCGTCTCGAAACCCCGCTACGAGCGGCTTCGTGACACGATCCGGGAGGTGCTCGAGGCAGCCATCGAGGCGGGAGGCACGACGCTGCGGGATTTTGTCGACGGGGATGGGCAGCCGGGCTATTTCAGCCAGTCGCTGGCAGTTTACGGGCGGGCCGGCGAGCCCTGCTACCGCTGCGGCGGCAAGGTGCGCAGTCGGGTGATCGGACAACGGTCAAGCTTCTACTGCGTCGCCTGCCAGCGATGATGACAGGCTGACCCAGGTTAAAAAGATGTGACGCAGGCCGTTGCATTTTTCGCTGGCCCGGCTACAATGCGCGGCTGTTTTCGTTCCGGCAGGCCCTGGCGGCGGCCTGAACAACACTAAATTTTTGGAGAATACGCACATGTCCAGAGTGTGCCAGGTGACCGGCGTCGGCCCCGCGGTGGGCAACAACGTCAGTCACGCTCATAACAAGACGCGACGCCGTTTTCTGCCCAACCTTCAAAGCCACCGCTTCTGGGTTGAGAGCGAGAACCGTTTTGTGCGTCTGCGTGTTTCCGCCAAGGGAATGCGTATCATTGACAAGCGCGGCATCGACGCGGTGCTCGCAGATATCCGCCAGCGCGGCGGAAAAGTTTAAGGAGGCCGGCGAATGAGAGACAAAATCAAGCTAGTGTCCAGCGCCGGTACAGGTCACTACTACACTACGGACAAAAACAAGAAAAATACGCCGGACAAGCTCGAATTCAAGAAGTTCGACCCGGTCGTACGTAAGCATGTGATCTACAAGGAAGCGAAAATCAAATAAGCCGCGAGGCCTTTATAACAACAGGATTTTCGCAAATGCCCGTTTCAAAGCCCGCCTTGTGCGGGCTTTTTTATGGCCGGCCCTTTGGGTTCTCCAAAGCCTTAGCAGGTTTTCTAATCGTCCACCCGCAGCGGCAGGGGAACCTGCGCCGGCTCAACGTCCGACTGGCCATTGAAAACCCGCTTGAACTCCCGCCGACTGACGGAGATGTAGCGCTCATTTCCGCCTATCTCGACCTGCTGGCCGGCGGTTACGGCCCGGCCCTGGTCGTCCACCCGCACCACCATGGTGGCTTTACGGCCGGTGTGGCAGATGGTTTTCAACTCTCGCAGTTCGTCCGCCCACGCCAGCAGATGCTGACTGCCTTCAAACAGTTCACCGCGAAAATCCGTGCGCAGGCCGTAGGCAAGCACCGGAATGGCAAGCTGATCCACCACCTCCGTCAGCTGATATACCTGCTCCCGGCTCAGAAACTGCGCCTCATCCACCAGCACGCAGGCCAGTCCGTGGCCGGCATCCGCCGAGTCAGCAGTCTGGGGCTCCGCCGCAGACGTCTCCAGGTGCCGGGCGCGAACAAAAGCCAGCAGGTCTTCGTCACCGGTAAAGGCATGGGCCGGCGCGCTGACGCCGATGCGGGAGGCCACCTGGCCGACGCCCGCCCGATGGTCCAGCAGCGGCGTCAGGATCAGCGTCTGCATGCCGCGCTCCCGATAGTTGTAGCTGGACTGCAGCAAGTGGGTGGATTTTCCCGCGTTCATCGCGGAGTAGTAGAAATAGAGTTTGGCCACAGGGTCCTCCGGCAGGAGTCGATAGTTTATCGCCTGGAGAACCCGGTCACAGCACCTGCGCAGAAACTCGCCGGCAGGCATTGAAGGGCGACTACCTCACACCCACGCCCATGCCGAAGACGACGGCAAAGACCTTCATCCAGTGGCTGTTCTAGCGCCGTTATTTTCCGGCGGCCCAGCGCACGCCAATCAGGTATCCTGAGACGGTCTTAAAGGAGCAGCATCATGCGATTGACCCGACGAGAGTTTTTGACCACCCAGGCTGCGGCCGCGGGAGCCCTGGCGCTGGCGCCGGGAATAACCCTCGGCGCCGTGCCGGAGGACCTGGTTCGCAAGGCCATTCCGGCCAGCGGGGAGATGATCACAACCGTGGGCATCGGAACCAATCGCTATGGCGTTACGGCGGAGGTGGACAAGGCTCCGCTCCGGGAAACGCTGAAAGAATTTGTCCGCCTTGGCGGGCAGGTGATCGATACGGCGCCCTCCTACGGCCGCGGCGTATCCGAGTCGGTGATCGGCGAGCTCACGGCGGAGCTTGGAATTCGCGATCAGCTGTTTTTTGCCACCAAAGTGGACGGTCGGGTGGAAGGCCCGCGGCAGACGGCCACGTCGCTGGAAAAGCTGAAGACTGATCACGCGGAGCTGATTCAGGTTCACAACCTGCGCGCCCTGGATACGCTGCTGCCGGTGCTGCAGGGCGCCAAAGACGAGGGGCTCATTCGCTACGTCGGCGTGACTACCTCGCGCCACGAACAGTTTGAGGACCTGGAAAACGTGCTGCGCTCCCAGCCGCTGGATTTTGTGCAGCTCAACTTTTCTCTCGACGACCGCCTGGCGGCGGAGCGGCTGCTGCCGCTGGCGCAGGACCGGGGCGTCGCGGTGCTGGTGAATCTGCCGTTTGGTCGCGGCCGGCTGTTTGAAAAAACCGCGGAGCAGGCGCTGCCGGACTGGGCGGCGGAATTTGACTGCCAGAGCTGGGGCCAGTTCTTTCTGAAATATCTGATTGGCCATCCGGCGGTCACATGCGTGATTCCCGGCACCCGCAAGGTCAAGCACGTGCAGGACAATCTGGCGGCGGCCCGGGGCCGCCTGCCGGACGAGGCGCTGCGGCGACGCCAGCAGACGTTTATCGACGGCCTCTAGCGGGAGCCCATTCCGCCAGCCTCACTGGCGGCCGATGGCCCGGTGGCCGATATCGGTGCGGTAGTGGAGGCCGTCCCAGTGGATCTTCTCGACGTTTTCGTAGGCGGCGGCCTGGGCCGCGGCGACGGAGTCAGCCAGCGCACAGACGCAGAGCACCCGGCCGCCGGCGGTGAGGACCTGGCCGTCACCCTCGCGGGTTCCCGCGTGGAACACCTTCGCCTCGCCGGTGATCTGATCCAGACCGGAAATCACTTTGCCCTTGTCGTAGGCACCGGGGTAGCCTTCCGCCGCCAGCACCACGCCGAGGCAGGGGCGGGGATCCCAGCTCACCGGGCCGGCCTGATCGATCCGGCCGTCCAGGGCCGCCTGGCACAGGCCCGGCAGGCTGGATCTCAGGCGCAGGAGCACCGGCTGCGTTTCCGGGTCGCCGAAACGCACGTTAAATTCCAGCACCCGCGGAACCCGATCCTCGCCGATCATCAGGCCGGCATATAAAAAGCCGACAAACGGGTGGCCCTCGGCGGCCATGCCGTCCAGCGTGGGCTGGATCACCTGCGCCAGCACCTCCCGGTGCAGATCCTCATCGATCAGCGGCGCGGGGCTGTAGGCGCCCATGCCGCCGGTATTGGGCCCGGTATCGCCGTCGAAGGCAGCCTTGTGGTCCTGAGAGGTGGCCAGGGGCAGAGCGCTGTGGCCGTCACAGATGGCGATAAAGCTGGCCTCTTCCCCGGCCAGAAACTCCTCAATGACCACGCGGTGACCAGCGGCGCCAAAGCGGTTGCCGTCCAGCATATCGGTGACTGCGGCCCGGGCGGTGGCGAGATCCTCCGCCACGATCACCCCTTTGCCGGCCGCGAGGCCGTCCGCCTTCACCACCAGCGGCGCGCCGAGCTCTTCCACAAAATCCAGGGCCTCCGGCAGCGCTTCAAAAACGCCGTAGGCGGCGGTGGGAATACCGTGGCGCTGCATGAAGGCTTTGCTGAAGGCCTTGGAGCCTTCCAGCTGCGCCGCCGCTGCGCTCGGGCCGAAGCAGCGGAGCCCGGCCTCCTGAAAGCGGTCGACGATGCCGGCCACCAGCGGCTGCTCCGGTCCCACCATCGTCAGCTCCACCGCTTCGTCCCGGGCCAGCTTGAGCAGGCCGTCGAGATCGTCTGCGGCGACGCTGACGTTGCGCATATTGGTCTCCCGAGCGGTGCCCGCGTTGCCCGGGGCCACCAGCACCTCCTGCACTTCCGCATCCTGAGCGCAGCACCACGCGAGCGCGTGTTCGCGCCCACCGCTGCCGATAACAAGCACCTTCATCCGCGTCCTCCGATCAGTGACGGAAGTGGCGCATGCCGGTAAACACCATGGCCATATCGTGTTCGTCCGCGGCGGCGATGACTTCCTCGTCGCGCATGGAGCCGCCGGGCTGAATCACGGCGCTGATGCCGGCGGCGGCGGCCGCATCGATGCCGTCCCGGAAGGGAAAAAACGCGTCCGAGGCCATTACCGCGCCCGGCACCTCAAGCCCCTCCTCCTCCGCCTTGAGGCCGGCGATCTTGGCGCTGATCACGCGGCTCATCTGCCCCGCGCCGATGCCGATGGTCTGCCCGTCGCGGGCGTAGACGATGGCGTTGGATTTGACGTGTTTGGCTACCCGCCAGGCAAACTGCAGGTCTTTCATTTGCTGGGCGTCGGGCTGGCGCTGGCTTTTGACGGTCAGTTCCCCCTCCGCCACCATGCCGGTATCGGCGTCCTGCAGGATCAGGCCGCCGCTCACCGGCCGAAAGTCGTAGCCGGCGTCGCTGGTGGTCCAGGTACCGGTGGCCAGGGCCCGGACGTTTTTCTTTTTGGTGAGCGCTGCCAGCGCGCCTTCCGTGTACTCCGGCGCAATCAGCACCTCTACAAACTGCCGTTTGAGAATTTCCTCGGCGAGATCGCCGTCCAGCGGCCGGTTGAGGGCGATGATGCCGCCGAAGGCGGAGGTGGGATCGGTAGCGAAAGCCCGATCGTAGGCGGCCGCCGGCGTTTCGCCGAGAGCAACGCCGCAGGGATTGCCGTGCTTCACGATCACGCACACCGGTTCGTCAGCGGGGAAGGCCTGGGCGCAGCCGAGGGCCGCGTCGGCATCCATCAGGTTGTTGTAGGAAAGGGCCTTGCCCTGCTTGAGATCCGCGCCGGCCAGCGATCCCGGCGAGGGAAAGGTGGAGCGGTAAAACGCGCCCCGCTGGTGCGGGTTTTCCCCGTAGCGCAGGGCCTCGCCGCGGCCGTAGGCGAGCGTGATGGTGGGGGGCAGGCCCTCCCCCGTTTCCCCCTGCAGCCAGCCGGCAATGGCGCTGTCGTAGCCGGCCGTGTGGGCGTAGGCTTTGGCCGCGAGCTGTTTGCGCAGCTCAAGATCGGTTGCGCTGGTCTGCCGCAGCTGCTCCAGCAGCGCTTCATAGTCTGAAGGATCGACCACCACGGTCACGCTGCGGTGGTTTTTTGCCGCCGCCCGCACCATCGCCGGGCCGCCGATATCGATCTGTTCCACCGTGGCCTCGTAGTCGGCGCCCGCGTTCAGCGTCTGCTCAAAGGGATAGAGGTTCACCACCACCAGATCGATGGGCTCGATCTCCATGTCCGCCATCACCTGGGCGTCCACGTCCCGCCGTCCGAGCAGGCCGCCGTGAATCCTCGGGTGCAGCGTTTTAACCCGCCCGTCCATGATTTCGGGAAATCCGGTGTAGTCACTGACCTGGGTCACCGCAAGGCCCGCTTCGCTCAGGGCCCGCGCCGTGCCGCCGGTGGACAGGAGCTTAACGCCAAGGTCGGCCAGGGCCGCGGCCAGGGGAACAATGCCTGATTTGTCCGAGACGCTGATCAGCGCCCGGCGCGCCGGAGAGTTTTCAATCGTCATGAATCGATCCGCGCAAAGCGGCGCATTATATCCGCTTCCGGCAGCCACGCCTGAGATAGAATGATGTCGTCATTGATGCAGGGCCGAATCCCCCATGAAATCGACGCTCACGTCCCCGCAAACGGCGAGCGACCTGATCTCTTCCGCCATGCCTGAAGGGCAGATTGAGCATCTACCGCTGGCCGGCGCCTACGGCCGGCGGCTCGCGGAGACGGTCGTGGCGGACCGGGACCAGCCGCCGTTCGACCGGGTCACCATGGACGGCATCGCGTTTTGCGCAGCGGCGCTGGAACGGGGCGTGCGCAGCTTCCGCGTCGCCGGCGTGCACGCCGCCGGGGCAGCCCAGCCGGAACTTGAGGATCCCGACAGCTGCCTGGAGGTGATGACGGGTTCGGTACTGCCTGCCGGCTGCGACTGTGTGGTACCTGTGGAAGAGATCGAATTGGCCGACGGTAATGCGACGCTGACCAAGCCGGCTTCGGTCGAGGCCTGGCGATTTGTCCACCGCCGGGGGACGGACTATCCCATCGGACAGGTGTTGATTCAGCCCGGTGCGCTCATCCGGGGCCCCGAGCTTGCGGTGCTGGCCTCCGTCGGCCGCGGCGAGGTGGCGGTCACCCGCTGGCCCTCAGCGCTGGTGGTGTCCACCGGCGATGAGCTTGTGGCGCCGGGCAAGCCGGTGGCGGCGCACCAGGTGCGCCGGGCCAACGACTACGCCATCGAGGGGCGCCTGCTCGGCATGGGCCTGTCGCGGGTCCGCCGGCTGCACCTGCCGGACGATCCGGCGCTGATTGAGACCCGGCTTCGGGAGGGGCTGGCCGATTATGATCTGCTGGTCCTTACGGGCGGCGTATCCCGAGGCCGCTTCGACCATGTGCCCGACGTGCTGCAGCGGCTTGGAGTCTCGCGGCAGTTTCACCGGGTCAGCCAAAAGCCGGGCAAACCGATGTGGTTTGGCGTGGGTTCTGAAGGTCAGCCGGTGTTTGCCTGGCCGGGTAATCGGGTTTCTGCGCTGGTGTGTTTTCACCGTTACGTGGAGCCGGCGCTGCGCGGCATGACCGGCGAGGCGCCGGCGCCGCGCTTTGCGGAACTCAAAGCCAGCCTTAAATTCGCGAACGACCTGACCCGCTTTGTGCCGGTGAAGCTGGACGAAACGGGCGGCGCGCAGCCTACCGAGCTCAACACGTCCGGTGATTTTTTTGGCCTGGCCGGCACCGACGGCTTCTGCGAGCTGCCCGGGGAGCGGCGGGATTTTTCCGCCGGCGAGTTGCTGCGGTTCTACGCCTGGTAGCGCCCGTCCCATGGTGAATCCACCCTCCGCGCCGGTCGATACCCGGGGCCGCCGGCTTCATGATCTGCGAATCTCGCTGATCGACCGGTGCAACTTTCGCTGCCCCTACTGCATGCCGGCCTCTCTGTTTACCGAGGACTACCAGTTTATTGACCGCAGTCTGCGGTTGACCGCCGATGAGGTGGTGCGGCTGACCCGCCTGATGATTCCGCTGGGGGTGCGTAAGGTGCGGCTCACCGGCGGCGAGCCGCTGCTGCGCAAAGATCTTGGGGAGATAGTGGCCGGGGTCGCTGCCCTCGACGGGGTCGAGGACCTCGCGCTGACCACCAACGGCGTGCTGCTGAAAGACCGCGCCACCGTGCTCAAGGCAGCTGGCCTTGAGCGGGTCACGGTGAGCCTGGACAGCGTTGACCCGGAGGTTTTTGACCGCATGTCCGGCGGCCGCGGCAGCCTTGCTGCGGCGCTTGCCGGCATCGAGGCGGCCCTTGCAGCGAAGCTGAAGCCGGTGAAGATCAACACGGTGGTGCAGCGGGGCGTCAACGACGCCGGGATTCTCAATCTCCTTGAGCAATTTCGCGGCACCGGGGTGGTGGTGCGGCTGATCGAGTACATGGACGTGGGAAATCGCAAC
>JBCCVP010000005.1:0-82864 GCA_039195135.1 Pseudomonadota bacterium
GCCGGCAAATCACGTCGGGAAATCACGCCGGGAAATCACGCCGGGTCAGACCCCCCTCGGAGGCTGACCTGCGAAAGCGGCAAGGGAGTTGGGGCGACGTCGTGGTCTGATTCCAACGGTTTTGAACGCCACGTGTCTCTCGCAATCGCCTCGAACGACATCCGTCGGAAACTCACCTGATGCGCTCGTCGCACCGCGCGGCACTTTCGAGGGTCAGACCCCAAGCGGGTCTGACACGGGCCGCGGCGACCGCGGCGTGGCGGGGGTCAGTGGGTCTGGGCGTCGGCGACCTGGCGGGCGGCGTGGCCTTTTATGGTTTCCAGCATGGACGCCAGGCCATTGCTCCGCGTTGGGGAGAGGTGGGAACTCAGCCCGATCTTCTCTACAAAATCCGGCGGCGTGTCCAGGATGGTCTGGGCCGGCTGCCCCGAATACACCCGCAGCACCAGCGCGATCAGGCCGCAGACAATGGCCGAATCGCTCACCGCTGCAAACGTCATCTCGTCGGCCCCGCCGGACACGGTCAGCCAAACCTGAGACTGGCAGCCGTGGAGCCGATTGGCTTCGGTTTTGTCCGCTTCGGGAAACGCCGGAAGCTTGCGGCCGAGATCGATGATGTACTGGTATCGATCCATCCAGTCGTCGAAGAAGCTGAATTCCTCGATAATCTCTTCCTGAATCCCGCGCGTATTCATCGCTCGTGCCGCCAGGTTGTGCCCTCCGGGCCGTCCTCGATCACCACCCCTGCCGCCGCCAGCTCATCTCTTATCTGATCGGCCCGTGCAAAGTCCCGGTTGCCCCGGGCACTGGACCGCTCGGCGATGAGGGTCTCAATGGCCGATGGATCAAGGTCCGCCGACCCCTGCTGAAACCACGTAGCCGGGTCTTCCCGAAGCAGGCCGAGCAGCTCGCCGCTGGCCAGCAGCTGCCCTTTCAGCTCGGCTCGCTCGGCAGCGCTCTCGGCTTTCTGGCAGCGTCCGGCGAGGGCGCTCAGGGCAGACAGCGCTTTGGGCGTATTGAGGTCGTCTTCCAGCGCCGCCGTAACGTCCGGGCAGGGGCCGGTGTCGGCCGCCGGCACGTCATCCAGGTTTTTCAGAACGCGGTACAGGCGATCCAGGCGCTCGGTCTGCTGCTTCAGCACTTCGTCGCACCAGTCCAGCGGCTGGCGGTAGTGCGCTGACATCAGCGCCAGGCGCAGCACCTCGCCGGGATGATCGTTCAGCAGATCGTGCACCGTGAGCACGTTGCCTTCGGACTTGGCCATCTTCTCCCGCTCGATGGTCAGGAAACCGTTGTGCATCCAGAACCGTACAAATTGCCCTCCATGGGCGCACCGGCTCTGGCAAAGCTCGTTTTCGTGATGAGGAAACTGCAGGTCGATCCCGCCGCCGTGGATGTCGATGGTGGGCCCCAGGTGCTCGGCGATCATGGCGGAGCACTCGATGTGCCATCCGGGCCGACCTCGGCCCCAGGGGCTGTCCCAGCCCGGCTGTTCCTCAGAGGACGGCTTCCAAAGGACAAAATCGCCCGGGTCCCTCTTATAGGGAGCCGGATCGACCCGGGCGCCGGCTTTCAGCTCCCGCAGGCTGCGGCGGGACAGTTCGCCATAGCGCTCGTCGGTTTCCACGGCGAACAGCACGTGCCCTTCCGCCTCGTAGGCGTGGCCGCGCTCGATGAGCGTTTCGATCATCGAAATCATCGGCCCCATGTTCTCCGTGGCCCGGGGCGTCAGGTCCGGGGGCAGGGTGCCCAGCGACAGCATGTCCTCCGTGTAGACCGACTCGAACCGCTTGGTAATCAAGTCGATTGAGAGGTTCTGCCGCGCAGCTGCGTCAATAATCTTGTCGTCGATGTCGGTGAAGTTCCGCGCGTAGATGACGTTCGGGTAGGCCCGCAGGAGCAGCCGGTAAAGCACGTCAAACACCACCACCGGCCGCGCATTGCCGATATGCGCGTAGTTGTAGACCGTGGGGCCGCACACATACATCGTGACCCGCTGCGGATCCAGCGGCTCAAATGTGCGCTTTTCCCGCGCCAGGGTGTTGTAAAGAACAATCGCCATCAATCTGCCCGGTGGGCACTCATTGTGAAAAGGAGGCGGCGCATGGTAACTCAATACGGGTCGACCGGGTCACAACCCGGGCCGCTCGCCTGCGCTACACTAGTGGCCATTCCGGGCCGCCGGTGACCGTGGAGCGACCATGGCTCAGCCCGTTGCGCCCCGAGGCGTGGCCGGGCACCGTCCAGACAGCAGTAACTGGGGGCGCCCGGCAGAAAATTCCATATCCGGCGACCGGTCAAATTGCGAGGACCGATTTGGGGGACATGCTGCTTAAACTGCTGCCGTTTGTGCCGCCACATCTGGCGCGCAAACTCATCGCGGAACCGCACTGGGAAGAACGCCTGGACAGCGACGCCATCCTCGGCGCGGCGCTGTATGTGGATCTGACCGGGTTGCACCCCCTTACCGAGACGCTGGCCGTGGCCGGCGACGAGGCGCCGCAAACGCTGACCCGCCTTCTCAACAAGCTCCTCAACCCCATCAGCGACATTATCGAGAGCGAAGCGGGGGAGATTGTGCAGTTTTCCGGCGGGGTCCTGCAGGCGGTATTCCCGGCTGACGAGGAGCACGCGGCGGAGGCGGTGCGCCAGGCCTTCCAGGCCGCCTCCCGGATCCGCGACCTGCTGAGTGATCCGGAAACGCTCGGCGCCGGCGCGGGCGCCGGTACCGCACCGCTGGCGATGAAAATCGGCATCGGCGCCGGAGACATGGTGGCAGCAGCGGTTGGGGGCCTGCTCGGTCGCTGGGAATACATCATCGCTGGTGATCCGATGACCCGGGCGGCTGCCGCCGCGGCGAGCAGCGATCCCGGCGACATCCTGCTGAGTCCGGAGGCCCAGGAGATCATGCATCCCTGGAAGCTGCCGCCGGTCGCGGTGCTGCCCCTGTTGCCGCCACAGCTTGAGGACCCGGATCCGGTACAGCGGACCCTGCGCCGGTTTATCCCCGGCGCGGTGCTGGGATTTCTGGACACCGGCGCTGAGGACTGGCTTGGGGTGCTGCGGGACATGACCGTGCTGTGTGTGGGGCTCAAGGGCTACGAGTTCAGCGGTACCCGCGCAAGCAGCCAGTTTCATGACCTGGTGCGGGACGTGCAGGGAGCCCTGTACCGCTTCGAGGGCAGCCTGAGCCAGGTTGCCATCGACGATGATGGCGCGGTGATCCTGGCCCTGTTCGGCGCCCCGCCGCTGGCCCACGACGACGACCCGGTGCGGGGTCTGAAAGCGGCGCTGGAGATTCAGGCCCTGTCGCGGCGGCGGCGCCAGCCGCTGGCAATCGGGGTGACCACCGGCCGGGTCTTTGCCGGTCTGGTAGGCGGTGACAAGCGCCGCGCCTACACCGCGCTGGGGGACCCGGTACACCTGAGCGGTCAGCTGATGCGGGCCGCGGGGCCGGGGGCCATCTTCTGTGATGACGACACCGCTCAGGGCGCCGCCGGCAAGGTCCGTCTGGAGCAGCTCGAACCGATCGCCGTGGCCGGTAGGCCCCAGCCGGCGCGCGTATTCCGGCCCGACGACGCCAGCCTGACTTCGAAGATTGTCAGTGGTTCTTTCCGCCCGCCGGCCATGATGGCGGGGCGCGGCCGGGAAATGGGCCTGGTGGAGGATACGATTGCGGCGCTGGAACGCGGCCGGGGTGCGCTCCTCCTGATCGAAGGCGGCGTAGGCATGGGTAAATCCCGGCTCCTGAAGGAGGTCCAGATCCAGGCCAAAATCAAAGGCATCACTTGCCTTGAGGGGCTTGGGCGGCGCACCGAATCCCAAGTGCGGCTGCACGGCTGGCAGGCGGTGATGGACGCGTTTTTTGATCTCAAGCGGTTTGATGACGCGGAGCGACTCGATCACGTGCGCGCGGTGGTCGCGGAGCTGGCACCGGGCTGCCTGGATCAGATCAGCCTGCTCACCGAGTGGCTCGGCATCAGCGCCGCTGCCGGCACGCAGGAACTGGTGGTGGATCCGCAGCAGCGGGAGCACGCGCTGCTGCAGCTGGTGAAGAGCCTGATACTGGCGTGGACCCACACGCGGCCTCTGGTCATCAGCCTCGACGATGCGCAGTGGCTGGACGATTCGTCCTGGCTGCTGGTGCGGGATCTGTGCCGGGCGGTGGACTCCGGCAGTCACCCGCTGCTGCTGGCGGTGGCCACGCGCCCGGCCCAGCGCCAGAGCAACAAAGTGCTGGAGGAAATGGAGCGCATGGAGTGCTGCGAGGTGGCACAGCTTCAGCCCCTGAGTCTGAGCGAAGCAACGCTGATGGTGGCGGACCGCCTCGGCGTGCTCCCGCCGAAGGTTCCGCAGCGCCTGGCGGTGTTTATTCACGAGCGGTCCGAGGGCACGCCGTTTGTGGCGGAGGAGCTGCTTCGGGCCACCCTGGATCAGGGCATGGTGGAAACCTGGTGGGATGAGAAAAGTCGCCAGAACCTGTGCCGGGTGCGGGGAGAGTTTTCTTCCGAGACCGAAGCCTTGCCCAACTCGGTGCGTGGCCTGATTCTGTCTCGCATCGATCGTCTCAGCGCTGAGCAACGCGTCACGCTGAAGGTCGCCTCGGTATTTGGTCGGCGCTTTGAGCGCCGGGCGCTGGCGGAGGTGCTGAGCCAGGAGCACGAATTTGATGCCGACCGGGTGCAGGAGGATCTCGACACCTTTCACGACATGGAGCTGATCGAGCTGGAGACGGACGAGCCCGATCTGCGCTACCGGTTTCAGCACCAGATCACCCGGGAGGTGGTTTACGAATCGCTGCTTTACTCCGAGCGCCGCCAGCTCCACGTGGCGGTGGCGCGCTGGCTTGAGCGCCGCTACGGCCACGGTCAGGCTTTTGCTAACGTCCCCTTAGGCGAGCTCCATCCCGGTGCCTCGCCGCTGGCGCCGTACTTTTCTGAACTGGCGGATCACTACCGGGCGGCGGATGAGGCGGACCTGGAGCTGCCCTACGCGGTGCTGGCGGGGCGTCACGCGGCCCTTTTGTACCAGAACGAAGAGGCGGAACGGCACTTTCAGCGGGCGCTGGAGGTGGTCGATGAGGCTGATCTGGTCAGCCGGCTGCAGCTGCTGATGGACTGTGAGGATGTTTATCGACTGATGGCGCGTCGTTCCGCGCGCAAAGACGCGCTTAAGCATATGCAGCATGTGGCTGCGCTAATCGGCGAAAACAGTGCCAAAGCTGAAGTGGCCATCCTGCAATCGGTCTACCAGTTCACCTACGGCCGGCCCAAACCCGCCCAGCAGCTGGCGGAGTCCGCAATTGAGCTGGCCCATGCGGACGGCAACGCATCGATTGAATGCCGCGCCCGGCGCTGGTTCGCATCGGCGCTACAGGTGTCCGGCCAGCATCAGCCGGCGCGGGAAGAGATGGAGCGGGCTTTTGAGCTGGCAGCGTCAGCGAATTTACCCGAGCTGATGGCCGACACCACCACACAGCTGGCGCGGCTGGCGGAGAAGCGCGGCGAGTTTTCCCTGTGTCTGGAATACTGCGAACGGGCGCTGACGCTCGCCCGGCAAACCGGCAACCTGGGGGAAGAAGCGGCGATCCTGCGGCGCACCGCCAGCGCCCATCTGGCACTGGGCAACCTCGAGCAGTCCGACACCATGGTGGAGCAGGCGCAGAGCCTGCTTAAGCAGATCGGCGACCGGCGCCAGGAGGGTACGGTGCTGGACCTGAAGGGCCGCATCGCCGTGGCCCGGGGCGACTACGCCGACGCCAAGGTGCTGTTTGAGAAAAGCCTCGGCCTGCGGCAGCAAATCCATGATCGCAAGGGGGAGCAGCGTTCGCTGATTCTGCTGGGCGACGTGTTTGGCCATATGGGGGCGTTTGAGAAAGCGCGGATCTGCTACGACCAGGCGCTGCAGGATGCCTCAGAGATGTTTATGGCTTTTGATCAGGCGGAGATCAACGCCCGGCTGGTGCTGCTGGAGCATGCCACCGGCGACAACCAGAAAGCCAAGCAGCACGGCCAGAAAGCCAGCAAGGCGCTGACCGCGCTGAACGATCAGCCGCTGCTCGCCCAGACCCTCACGAGCCTCGGGCACGCGCTGACGGAGCTGCAGGAGTACGAACCGGCCGCTGCGGCCTACCGCGATGCGATCCAGATTCGCGGCAAACTGGGACAGAACAATCTGCTGCTGGAGACCCTCGCCGGCTCCGCCCGGCTCGATTTCAAACAGGGCAAAGCCGACGTGGCGCTGAAGAAGGTCAACGATGTGCTGGCGGCGCTGGGGGAGGGCGGTCTCACCGGCACGGAGCAGCCGTTTCGCATCTACCAGACCTGCTACGAGGTGCTGGAACACCACCAGGATGACCGGGCGGCGGACATCATCAACCGCGCCTATGAGGAGCTGCAGCGCTCCGCCGACGCCATCAGCGACTCGCGGCTGCGCGATTCTTTTCTCACCAGCGTGATGGAAAACCGCGCGGTGGCCTACTACTACCAGGGCAGCCAGCGGGAACGGGCGGCGGGCTCCCAGCCCGCGCCTTAGCGACGGAACACCCCGTTTCAGGGGCTGCGGGTTTCGATCTCTTTAACGTCCGTCCAGGCCAGATAGCGGGCCTTGCCGCCGGATTGCTGCACCGCCACGCCGCTGTTGGCCCCCGTCACGTCCGGGTCCCGGCCCAGCGCCAGCGTCTGGCCGTTGCGCAGCAGCACCTCGCAGCGGTTGTCCTCCTGGCGCACCAGGCGCGTGATATGGCGCCAGGGAATCTGGAACTGTACGCCGGCCTCGTCTTTGCCGTGCAGCATCTCACCCTGGTGACGATGATCCAGATCAAAAATCAAATTGCCCGAAAACTCCTGGTTCTGGCCTTTGACCCGGGCCTGAATGGGGCCACCGGAAGCAAAATCGGCGTAGCGCGGCAGGTTGTCCGGCTGCGGCGTGAATTCCACTTCCTCAAAAGCCGACCAGGGCACCAGCACCCGACCGATGTCCGCCATGTGCACGATGATGCCGCGGTTTTCCGAGTTCACGTCGTTGGTATCGCTCATGGTGAGCTCGGTGCCGTCGGTGAGCGTGACCAGTGACGACTCGCCGAGATTTTTGATCTTGCGGATGGCCGCGAAGGTAATGGATCGCTCTTCGCCGTCCACGTCACCGTCAAGTTCTTCGTCGGGATACCGCTCGTCCTGGTCCCAGTCGACAAACCCAACGTAGGTGGTATCGCGGGTGCGCACCTTGCCATACAGATACTGCGGAAAGGCCGGCGCCGCGGAGTCCGGAGCGTGGAAGCGGATACGCTCCACGTCGTCCCAGCTGACGTCGCGAACGTTGCCGGTGCTGGTCATCACGTCGATCTCCGCCCCGATATCGTCCGATCCGCCGCGGGCTTCGATGGTGCTGCCGTCGACCAGCGTCAGCTTCACCCGCTCGCCGCCCTGCGGCTCAATCTCCCGGATCAGCCCAAATTCCACGGCGAAGGACTGGCGCTGAAGGTCGGAAGTGCCCAGCCAGCGCACCAGCTCGATGACATGGCCGCCAACCTCAAAGCGGGGCCCGGGGAGGTTGGCCTCAACGGTCTCCCGATCGTCGCTTGAGAGCAGGTCCAGATCAAACGGCTCCGCCTTATCGCCATTGAAATGGTGGATCCAGTGGGACTCCTGCTCGCCCCAGCGCATGACGCCGGTTACGGTCTGCTCGTTATCGAGTTCGATGGTGCCGAAAATAGTGCCGCTGTCCGCCAGAGCGGTGCCGAGACCCAGGCAGCCGGCCAGGAGTCCGGCCAGACTGCGGGGGGGCACCGCAGCAAAGGTATGTGCTCGCATAAAAGGCTGTTACATCAATTGGCCAGTGGATATTGTCCGGATTTGTGTCGCCCGCCTCAATTGTCGGTGGTCATGGCCTGAAGCCTGAGCAGGCAGTACCATGGGCCGGTGAAAATGAACGATCAGACCTCGCTCCAACGATCCCTGGGCGTTGTGTTGCTGGCCCTGGCTCTGGCCTCTGCCCTGGCATTGGCGGCCTGCGGCGGACCGCCGCCCGCGCCGCCCGCCGAGGTTACGGCGAAGGCGGAGTGTATCGACCCCAAGGCCGTCGATCGGGAGCGGCTGTGTACCCAACAATATGAACCGGTTTGCGGCTGTGACGGCAAAACCTACGGTAACGCCTGCACCGCAAGCGCCGCCGGGGTCCTTGAGTTCACGCCGGGCCGCTGTGAGGACCAAGATGGCAACGAATGAAGCGCAGTCGATTTTTGATTTTTCCGCCAACCGCCTGGGTGGGGCTGCCCAGCCCCTGAACGCCTACGAAGGCAAGGTACTGCTGATCGTCAACACCGCCAGCAAGTGTGGCTTTACGCCGCAGTACGAAGGGCTTGAGGCGCTGCACAAGAAGTTTGCCGACGAAGGGTTGGCGGTGCTGGGCTTTCCCCTGCAATCAGTTTGGTGCGCAGGAGCCCGGAGACAGCGACGAGATCGAGTCCTTCTGTCAGCTCAACTACGGCGTGAGCTTCGATATGTTCGACAAGATCGACGTGAACGGCGACGACGCGGACCCGTTGTTTGTGCACCTCAAGGGGCAGGCGCCGGGCGTGATGGGGAGCAAACGCATCAAGTGGAATTTCACCAAGTTTCTGGTGAGCCGCGACGGCCAGATTGTCAAGCGCTATGCGCCCAAAACCAAGCCGGAAGCTCTGGAAGACGACATCCGGAAGCTACTCGCCGCCTGACGGCGACGCCTGGGGTCTCCGGTTCCGTTCCAGCGCGGCCTGCCGTGATTCATGCGCGATTCAGGGAGCCCCGCTAAGCTAATAGCCGTATGGAAAGTAAGGGGATATCTCATGCCTCGATCAAATCGCCGCGGGCTGAAGCTCTTTTTGCTCAGCGCCGCACTGCTGGCGGCGCCGCTGGCGTTTGCCGACCACCACGCGCGGAGTTTTGGCCACCGCGTGGGCATCAACATTGTTGATGCCTACTACGGCACGGAGCGCCGTTCCTGCGACGCGCGCTACGCGCTGGACCACTGCGAGGGCTCCGGCCAATGCGACGTTTACGCGTCAAACCGGCTCTGCGGCGACCCGGATCGGGGTCACCGGAAAGACCTGGTGGTGCGCTACTCCTGCGGATTCGGCGTTGAAACGGTGGTGCTGCGGGAAGACCAGGGCACGCGTATCAGCTGCGGCGGCCGCACCCGGGCGCCGTTCAGCGAGCGCCACAGCTCAAGGGGCCGCGGCATAGAGATCCTGCGCGCCGACTACGGCGCCGGCCGCCGCTTCTGCGACGCGGGCTACGCCTTTGCCCAGCAGTGTAATGGCCAGGGCGAGTGCCGCGTTTACGTCAGCAACGATCTCTGCGGTGATCCCCACCGGGGCAAGCGCAAGTTTGTCGACGTGGAATACCGCTGCGGCGGACGGGTTTTTGTGGAGCAGGCACAGGAAGGCAATACGGCTTTTCTGGGCTGCCGCTGACAACTTCGACAAAAAAAGGCCACCCCGAATGCGGGGTGGCCTTTCGTTTTGTGCGGCCCGGGAAATCCCGGCCCGGCTTCGTCAGCGCCCTTAGCTCAGCACCACAAAGCGGGTGATCTGTCCGCGTTTAACCTTCAGCAGGTAGCGATCTTTCGCCTCGCCGCTCAGGATCTGGTTGGCGTCCGCCAGCGACTCCACGTCGGCGCGGTTGATGGCGACAATGATGTCGCCGGGCTGCAGCCCTTTGCTCTGGGCCTCGGAGCCCCGGGCTACCGCTTCCACCATCACCCCGTCGACCTCACCCGACAGGGGATGGTCGTCGGGGATCTCCGACAGCCGGACGCCGCCCAGCACGTCTTCCCGCTCGGGCTCGGCCTGCGCTATCTGTGCGGGTTGCCGGGCCCCGAGAGTGGCATTGAAAGTGCGGGTCTTGCCATCGCGAACCACCTGAAGCTCCACCCCTTCGCCGGGGCGCCTTAGACCGATCACGTTACGCAGGTCGTTGAAGTTGTCGATGGACTGACCATCTACCGCGATGATGACGTCGTCGATTTTCAAACCGGCCTCTTCAGCGCCGGAGCCTTCGGAGACTTCGGTCACCACGGCGCCGCGTACGGTATCCAGATCGTAGTAATCGGCAATGACGGCGGTGACCGGTTCCCCCTGAATGCCCAGAAGCCCGCGGCTGACCTTACCGAACTCGAGCAGCTGCTCCATGACCGTCGCTGCCATGCCGCTCGGGATGGCAAAACCGATCCCGACGTTACCGCCACCGGGACCGATAATTGCGGTGTTGATGCCGACCAGCTCGCCTTGCAGATTGATCAGCGCACCGCCGGAATTCCCGCGGTTGATCGCGGCATCAGTCTGGATGAAGTCCTCGTAGTTTGCCGGGTTCAGACCATTGCGACCGGTGGCGCTGACGATGCCCGACGTGACCGTATGGCCAAGTCCGAACGGGTTACCCAGCGCCAGCACGTAGTCGCCCACCTCCAGTCGCTCCGAATCACCAATCTTGAGCGCCGTTAGGTTGTCCGGGTCGATCTTCACCACCGCCAGGTCGCTGTCGGCGTCGGAGCCGACCAGCTCCGCTTCAAACTCCCGACCGTCAACCAGCTGCACGGTGATTTCGTCGGCGTTCTCCACCACGTGATGGTTGGTGAGGATGTGGCCGTCGGCAGCGTCCACGATCACGCCGCTGCCCAGGCTGCCGGTCTGCCGCTCGGCGGGTTGATCGGGGAAGAAACGCCGGAACATGGGGTCGTCCAGCATCGGCGGCCGGGAAACCTCCACCGTGCCGCGGGTGGAAATATTCACCACCGCGGGAGAAACGTCCCGCACCAGCGGCGCCAGCGATACGTCCCGGGGAATGACCCCGGCGTTGGCGGCTGCGCCCACCAGCAAAATCACCAGCGCGGCGGCCGCGCGGGTTGTTTGGTTAAAAAGGTACTGATTCACAAAAGCTCTCCGGTCCATCAGGCGTTACCGCCTTCCTGCTAATCCGTTTTCAAAGTAGGTACGCCCGAGGCGGGTTTCAATGTTTCGCCGGTGAGCGCCTGCCGTCCTTTGATTGCGGATCCGCCGAGGGGTTCCCTGCCGATGCTACTATCTGCGCGGCAGGCTGCGCTGGGTAGTCTGCCGCCACGGGGGACCCAAGCATGTTGACCGCAGCGCTCTGGCGCGATGAATTCAGTCCGGCGGATGATCACCTCGCCGGTCGCGTGATTCTGATTACCGGTGCCACCGGCGCCGTCGGACAGGCGGTCTCCCGGGCCGCCGCCCGCTGTGGCGCAACCGTGGTGCTGGCGGCGCGCAATGTGGCCGCCGCGGAGGCGCTGTACGACGACATCACCGGCGCGGGCTGGCCGGAGCCGATGATCTATCCGGTGGACCTGGCCGGCGCAACGGCGGCGGACTACGAGCAGATGGCCCAGGCGTTGGGGGGCGAACTCGGCGCCCTGGATGCGGTGGCCCACGTGGCGGCGGACTTCTCGGGCCTAAAGCCGCTGGCGCAGCTCGGCGAGGCCACCTGGACCGGAGAACTCACCGCCAATCTGAGTGCCGCGCACTGGATCAATCAGAGTGTGCTGGATCTGCTGCGTGCCTCCGATCAGCCGCGCATCGTGTTTTCGCTTGACGACGCCCATCGCGTGACGCGGGCCTACTGGGGTGCCTACGGCGTAGCCAAATCGGCGCTGGCGGCCCTGGCGTCGATGACCGCGTCCGAGTTTGAGGGGTTTGGCATTAAGGTTAACGCGGTGCAGCCACCGCCGACGCGCAGCGACCTGCGCCGCCGGGCTTACGTTGCGGAGGACCCCAGCGAACTGCACATGCCGGAACACGTGGTAAATGCGTATCTTTATCTGCTGGGCAGCCACGATCGATTGATCAGTGGCGAGGTCATCCAGTTTGAGGAGAACCGATCATGACTGAGTTTAAGAGCCGCTGGTGGGGCCTGGCGCTGGTGCTGGCGTCGGTACCGCTGTATCTGCTCGGCATGGCTCGTGGCGCTCTGGTGGTGCTTATTCTTGCGGCGCTGGTGGAACTCACCGGCTGGGTCAAGCTGCTGATCAACCCGTTCCGAAAAACCTGACGGTCTAGCGTTTTTTCGGGCGCGCTTTGCGCCGCGGCAGTCGCTTGAGCGCCAGGCCCGGCGCCGGCTGGCCCGGCAGCCCCACGTCCTCCCGGAGCACCTTCACGTCTCGCGCGTCGAGTTCTTCCCAGCGGCCGACCTTCAGCCGGGACGGCAGCATCACCGCACCATAGCGAACCCGCTTGAGGCGGCTCACGCGAACGCCCACCGCTTCCCACAGGCGCCGCACCTCCCGGTGGCGGCCTTCCATCAGCACCGCGTGGTACCAGTGGTTTTCGCCGGTGCCGCCGCTGTCGACAATGTCGGTGAAGCGGGCCTCACCGTCTTCCAGCAGCACGCCCTTTTGCAGCTGCGCGAGCGCCTCATCGGTGACGACACCCTGCACCCGGCAGGCGTACTCGCGGTCCACGCCGGCGGACGGATGCATCATCTTGTGGGCCAGCTCGCCGTCGGTGGTGAGCAGCAGCAGGCCGGTGGTGTTGATGTCCAGGCGGCCGATGCTGATCCAGCGTCCGCGGCGCAGCGGCGGCAGCCGATCGAATACGGTGCGCCGGCCCTCCGGATCGCTGCGGGTGCAGAGCACCCCCTCCGGCTTGTTGTACATGAGCACCTGGGAGATCTGATCGCCGTCGTGCACGACGCGGTAGATGCTGCCGGCAAATTCCACCTCCTGGCCGGCCAGCAGCCGCAGGCCCAGGGTGGCGGGGTCACCGTCGACGCGGACCTTGTTATCGCGAATGGCCTGTTCCAGCTGCCGCCGGGAACCGCAGCCGGCCGCCGCCAGCAGCTTCTGGACCCGCTCGCCGGCGGGGGCTTCGTTCATGATGGGCGCGGATCGCCGCTGTTGCGGTCGGACGCCGTCGGCGATGTCTCCCCGGGCCCCTCATCGTCGCCATCGTCGTTGCCATCGGTGTGGCCTTCGCTGTCGGTCGCAACGATCGTTTCAGCTTCCACCGTCTCGGAGGATTCTGCATCTGTCTCGGAGGAGTCAGCATCTGCCTCGGGCTCAGCCTCGTCCTCCACCGGCGTTTCGCTGGGTTCCTCCGTGGACGCGTCGACGGCTTCCGCCGTCGCCTCGCCCTCAAAAGCCAAATCCAGCTCCGGCTCCAGCTCCGCGAGGTCCTTGATCTCCGACAGGGTGGGGAGCTCGTCCAGGCTCGCCAGATCAAAATAATCCAGAAAGCGGCGGGTGGTGCCGTACAGGGCCGGGCGGCCCGGCACGTCCCGATGCCCCACGATGCGAACCCATTCCCGCTCCTGCAGCGTTCGCATGATGTTGGAGCTCACGCTGACGCCGCGAATCTGTTCAATTTCGGCGCGGGTCATAGGCTGGCGGTAGGCGATGATGGCCAGGGTTTCCAGCAGCGCCCGGGAGTAGCGCGGCGGGCGTTCCGCCCACAGCCGGCTGATCCAGGGCTGCAGCTCGGCGCGCACCTGCAGGCGGTAGCCGCTGGCCACCCGGGAGACCTCGATGCCGCGCTCGGCGCAGTCTTCCGTGAGGGCCTCCAGCGCCTCGCGCAGCCGCGCGTGGGACGGCGCCTCCGCCTCTTCAAAAAGGGCGCTCAGCTGATTGAGGTTCAGGGGCTGTTCGGCGGCCAGCAGAGCCGCTTCGACAATTTGTTTGAGCTTAAGGTCCGAGACGTTCATGCAGGCTTAACGTAAATCGGGCCCATGGCTTCGTTCTGCACGATGTCCAGCAGGGCCGCTTTCAGTAGTTCCAAAATAGCCAGGAAAGTCACCACGACGCCACCGCGGCCCTCTTCGGGCTCAAACAGGGCGCTGAAGGGCAGGTACTCGTCTGCCTGGATCCGTTCCAGCACCCGGCTCATGCGTTCCCGTACCGACAGCGGTTCCCGCGCCACCGCGTGGTGGCGAAACAGCTCAGCCCGGTCCAGGGCGTCTTTCAGGGCCAGCAGCAGTTCATTCAGTTCGATGGTCGGCGGCACGGTCACCACTGAGCGTTCCGCCACGTAGGCCACCGCCAGGTGAATATCCCGCTCCAGCCGGGGCAGCTCCGACAGGTCCTCAGCGGCCTTTTTGAACCGCTCGTATTCCTGCAGCCGGCGCACCAGCTCGGCGCGGGGATCGTCTTCCTCGTCTTCCTCCGCGTGGGGCCGCGGCAGCAGCATGCGGGATTTGATTTCCGCGAGGATGGCGGCCATCAGCAGGTATTCAGCGGCGAGCTCAAACTTCATCTCCTGCATCAGGTCGATGTATTCGACGTACTGGTCGGTGATCTCCGCGATGGGGATATCCAGAATGTCCAGATTCTGCCGCCGGATCAGATACAGCAGCAGGTCCAGCGGCCCCTCAAAGGCCTCCAGAAATACCTCCAGCGCATCAGGCGGAATATATAAATCGGTGGGAAGCCGGGTGTAGGGCTGCCCGCCAACCACGGCAAAGGGCATCTCGCTCTGGGCCGGGCTTTCACTCGCGGTGGTCATGATCGGGGGGAACGGGGAAAAGCGGCGATTATAGAGTGCCGCCGGTCCGCTGTCTTCAGCTCCGGGCGGCACTCCCAACCCGCCTTGGGCTGCTATGATGAACCTTGCCCACCGCAGGAATCACTGCATGCTGTACGCGATCTACGCAATTGACGGTCCAGACGGCGCCAGCGTGCGGCAGCGGGTGCGGGAAAAGCACCTTGAGCGGATTCAGAAACTGGTGGACGAGGGCCGGCTGGTCCTGGCTGGACCCTTTCCCAAAGCCGATACCGAAGATATTGCCGCCGCCGGCGTCAGCGGCAGCCTCATTGTGGGCGAGTTTGCGTCGCTGGAGGCGGCCCGGGCCTGGGCGGAGGAAGACCCGTATTCCGCCGAAGGCGGCTTTGCGAGCGTTGACATCAGGCCCTTCAAGCAGGTTGCGCCGTGACCGAGGAGCGTATGCGACTGATGCGGGAGCGCCTGACCGAGAGCCTCGCGCCAACGGTGCTGGAGATCGAGGACGAGGGGCACCTGCATCGGGGCCACGTCGGCGCCCGGGACGGCCGGGGACACTTTCGCGTTCGCCTGTGGAGTGACCAGCTGGCCGAGCTCAAGCCGCTGGCCCGGCACCGCGCGGTCTACGAGGCGCTGGGGGACCTGATGCAGACCGACATCCACGCCCTGAGCCTCGTATTCGCGGCGCCGGAGTCCACGCCGTCATGACGGTGGCCGGCCTGGTTAGATGCGCCCTGGGTGTTGCTGCGCTGCTTGTCGTCAGCGGCTGTAACCGCAGTGAAACCCCGGCGGCAGAGGCGCCGCCGGCGGACGTGGTGGCGACGGTCAATCAGCGTTTCATTACCGCCACCCAGCTGGAGGCGTTTATGGAGCTGCGCCGGCAGGATCCCGCCAATCCGGCGGCCCGGGAAGCTGCGCTGACCGAACTCATCGAAATGCGCCTGCTTGCCGAAGAGGCGAGCAGCTCAGGCCTGGCTGATCCTCGGGCGCTGGCCGCGGCGCAGATTCAGGAATGGTCTTTTCTGGCCAACCTGGTCCTGAGCGACGTGGCCCGCAGCCAGCCGATTACCGCGGAGGAGATCCAGACCGAATACGAGCGTCAGATTGCGGTGACCGGCGGCACGGAATACAAGCTGCGCCATCGCCTTTATCCCAACCAGCTGCTGGCCGCCGAGGCGGTGGGACAGCTGGCCCGGGGACAGCCGTTTGCCAGCCTGTCCGGCGAGGCGGGCGTTGGCGAAGCCGGCAGCGACCTGGGCTGGGTGAACCTGGCGCAGGTGCCGGCGGCCTTTACGCCGGCCCTGAAAAACCTGCGGCCGGGCCAGTTTTCGCCGGCGCCCATCGCCTCCGAGTACGGCTGGCACGTGATTTTCCTGGAGGAAACGCGGGAGTTTGCGCCGCCGCCGCTGGAGCAGGTGGAGGAGGGCATCCGTACCGCCCTGTCCCGGCGCCGCCTGGAGGAACACATGGCGGCGCTGCGCCAGACCTCGCAGATTACCCGCCAGGCGCAGGACGACGTGGTGAACGCGACCGCCCCGCAGGACGCGGGGCCCTAGGCCTGTCCAGGTGCCGAAGTTGCGGAACTCAGCTTGATCCGGGTCCAATTTCGCCGGCCAGCGTCACCGCTGCCGGGGCCTGCCAGCCCGGTTTACGGTGCTCTGCGGTAACCGTGGTATAAATGCCGCCCCGCACGTAAAATTCCGCGGCCAGCCGCAGGTAACGCGGCGCGCAGGCCTCAACGAGGTCTGCCATGATTTTGTTGGTAACAGCTTCGTGGAACGCCCCCTCATCGCGATAACTCCACATATACAGCTTCAGCCCCTTGAGTTCGATGCAGCGCTCGTCGGGCACGTAGTTGAGGAACAGGGTGGCAAAGTCCGGCTGGCCGGTCTTGGGACACAGGCAGGTGAATTCCGGAATCCGGATGGCGATCGTGTAGTCATCACCCGGGTTGGGGTTGGGAAAAGTCTCCAGTTCTCTGGATGGCTGGGTGCTCATGGGGTTCCTTCTGATTGATTGACATCGGCCCATCGAAGGCCGGCACAAGGACATATTTTCTTCGCTGATGCGACTCAAAACAATCAAACTCTCGGGCTTCAAGTCGTTTGTTGACCCCACCACCTTTCATTTACCAAGCCACCTGATTGGCGTGGTGGGGCCGAACGGCTGCGGCAAATCCAACATCATCGATGCCGTGCGCTGGGTGATGGGGGAAAGTTCGCCCCGGCTGCTGCGGGGCGACTCCATGAGCGACGTGATCTTCAACGGATCCAACGCGCGCAAGCCGGTGGGGCAGGCCACGGTGGAGCTGCTGTTTGACAACAGCGAAGGCAAGCTGACCGGTGAGTACGCCTCCTTTGCCGAAATTTCGGTGCGCCGCACCGTGTCCCGGGAGGGGCAGTCGCAGTACTTCCTGAACGGGACGCGCTGCCGCCGCCGCGATATCACCGACCTGTTTCTCGGCACCGGCCTTGGGCCCCGCAGCTACTCGATTATCGAGCAAGGGATGATCTCCCAGCTGGTGGAGGCAAGGCCGGAGGAGCTGCGCCACCACCTGGAAGAAGCGGCGGGCATCTCCCGCTACAAGGAACGCCGGCGGGAAACGGAAAACCGCATCCGCCACACCCGGGAAAACCTGTCCCGGCTGGACGATCTGCGGGAGGAAGTGGACAAGCAGCTGCGCACGCTGGACCGGCAGGCGAAACAGGCGGAGCGCTACAAAACGCTGAAGGCGGAGCAGCGCCAGGGCGAGGCGGAGCTGCTGGCGCTGAACTGCGTCAACGCCCGGGAGGCGCAGGCCCGCGCCGCCAGCGAGCTGGCTGCCGGCAACAATGCGCTGGAGTCGCGCAACGCCAGAGTTACCGCGCTGGAAGCGGACCTGGAGGCGGGCCGGGCGGCCCAGAGCGAAGCCTTTGAGGCGGTTAACGAGGTGCAGGGACAGCTGTACGAGGTGGGGGCGGAGATTGCCCGGCTGGAGCAGGCCATCGCCCACCGCAAGGAACTGAAGCAGCAGCAGGTGGCGGAGCAGAAGGAGCTGGCGGATAACGTCCAGTCGCTACGCGAAACGCTGGACCTGGACCGGGTCCACGTGGCGGAGCTGACCCGCGAGATCGGCGAGCTGGAACCGGCCCTGGAAACCTCCCGCCGGCTGGAAAACGAGGCCATGGACCGGGCGCAGGAAACCGAGCAGGCGCTGGCGGCGTGGCAGAACCAGTGGGATGAGCATAGTCAGGACACCTCCGAACGGAATCGTGAGGCGGACGTGGAGCGCACCCGTATCGGCCACCTGGACCAGCAGCTGCTGGACCGCACGGCGCAGCTCAAGCGGCTGGCGGAGGAACAAGAAACGGTAGACCTGGATGAGCTCGAGGCGGAGCTCAATAGCCAGGAGAGCCAGCGGGAGACGCTAAGCGAACAGGCCCGGGCGCTGGAGACGCAGCTGGAGGCATTGCGCGATGGTACGGCGGAGCGGACGCAGCAGCTGCGGGAGCTGGAGGATCAGCTGACGGAGAGCCGGGAAGCCCTCGACGCGGCCCGCAGCCGCCATGCGTCGCTCACCGCGCTGCAGCAGGCAGCGCAGAGCCTCGACGCGGCGCTGACCCCGCAATGGCTGGCGGAGCAGGGGCTCAAAGACTCGCCCCGGGCCGCCGCCCAGATTGCCGTCAGCGCCCGCTGGGAGCAGGCGGCGGAGCACGTGCTGGGTCCGTTTCTGGACAGCTTTGTGGTGGATCAGCTTGGGGCCGGCGTGCCGGCCCTGCGCTCGCTGGCCGAGGGTCGGCTAGGCCTGCTCGCGGCCGGCAGCGGCGGCGAAGGCCCGTCCGGCACGCTGGCCGCCGAGCTCAGCGGTCCCCCGGCGGTGCTGGCGCTGGCCTCCCAGGTGTTACTGGCCGGGGACCTGGCAGAGGCCCTGTCCCGCGCCGACAGCCTCGCTCCGGGACAGTCGCTGCTCACGCCGGAAGGCGAATGGGTGGGGCCCGGCTGGGTGGCGGCCCGCCGTCCCGCCCAGGGCGAAGAGGGCGTCATCGCCCGGGAGCGGGAAATTGGCGCGCTGGCGGAACAGCTGAAGCGCGAGGAGCAGCGGATTGAGCAGCTCCTGGAACAGAAAAAAACCTTCGGCCTGCAGCTGGATGACCTGCAGGCGCAGCGGGACGAAAAGGCGCAGGAGCTGGCGGCCCGCAACCGCGCGGCGGCGGAAGCCGGCGGCCGGGCCGACGGCATCCGCGCGCGTCTGCTGCATCTTAAGGAACGCCAGCAGCGCATCACGGCGGAGAGTGAGGAGCTGAAGTCGCGGATCGAAACCGATGAGTCCGCGGTGCGCGAGGCGCGCAGCCGGCTGCAGGGCAACGTGGACGCCATGGCGAATCTGGAATCCCGCCGCGGCGAGCTGTCCAGCAGTCGGGATGAGGCGCGGAGTAACTATGACGAGGCCCGGGTGGCGGCCAACCGCGCGCGGCAGAGCGCCCACGAACTGGCGCTGAGTCTTGAGTCCAAGCGCTCCGCGCTGAAGTCCACGGAACAATCGCTGGAACGCAGCGAAACCCAGATCAACGCCCTGAACGCCCGGGCCGAGGAACTGCTGCGACAGGTGGAGGCCAGCGGCGAGCCCATGGCGGCGGACGAAGCGGCCCTGCAGCAGCAGCTGGAAGGCCGCCGAAGCGTCGAGCAGCAGCTCGCGGAGCGGCGCAAAACCGCCGACGAGCACGCGGTGCAGCTGCAGCAGCTGGACCAGCAGCGACGCGAAGCGGTGGACGCCCAGACCGCCGCCCGGGAAAAGCTGGAGCAGCTGAAGCTGGAACAGGAAGGCTCCCGCGTTCGGCTGGAGGGCCTGCTGGAGCAGCTCAAGGCGGCGGGCTACGAGCTTGAGCCGCTGCTCGAAGGCATGGCCACGGATCAGGATCCGGTAGCGCTGGCGGCCGCGCTTGAGAAGCTGAGCACGCGTATTCAGCGCATGGAGCCGGTCAACCTGGCCGCCATTGAGCAGTTCGAAGAGCAGTCCGAGCGGAAAAAATATCTGGATGACCAGAACGAGGATCTGAATCGGGCGTTGACCACGCTGGAAGACGCCATCCGCAAGATCGACAAGGAAACCCGGACTCGCTTCAAAGAGACCTTCGACCAGGTCAACGATGGCCTCAAGGCGCTGTTTCCGCGGCTGTTTGGCGGCGGCCACGGCTACATGGAGCTGGTGGGGGATGATCTGCTCACCTCCGGCGTTGCCATTATGGCGCGGCCTCCGGGCAAGCGCGTCAGCAACATTCATCTTCTGTCCGGTGGAGAAAAGGCGCTGACGGCAGTGGCGTTGGTTTTTGCTATCTTTCAGCTCAACCCGGCGCCGTTCTGTATGCTGGACGAGGTGGACGCGCCGCTGGATGACGCCAACGTTGGGCGGTTTTCGGAGCTGGTCAAACAAATGTCAGAACAGGTGCAGTTTCTGTTTGTGACCCACAACAAAATCACCATGGAAGCCGCGCACCAGCTGCTCGGGGTCACCATGGCCGAGGCCGGCGTGTCCCGGCTCGTCTCGGTGGATATCGCCGAGGCGACGCGGATGGTTGAAGCCTGATGGACGGACTGCGCTGGATCCTGCTGGGAATTGGCGCCGTGATCATCGCCGGCATCTATATCACCGGCACGCGTAAATCGCAGCAGGCAACGCTCCGGGACAGTGAGGACGATGAGCTGCCGCGGGACGCGCCGCCGCTGGATGAGGATATGGAGCGGGAGCTCGCCCGTCTTGGGCAGCTGATTACCGAAGAACGGGAGGGCGCTGCGGACCCGGAGACGGCCCCGGTCGCGGACGCTGACGATGCGGCGGAACCGGTGGACCTGCCGGAAGATCCGGACAAGATCGTCACGCTGCTGCTGAAGGCCGCCGGCGCCAGTCGCCTGCACGGGCCAGATATTGCCGACGCGGCGGAGAAGGCAGGCCTGACCTTCGGCGATCGCGGCATCTATCACCGCATGATGGACCGGGGCGACAGCCAGGTGGTGGTGTTCAGCATGGCCAACATCACCAACCCCGGCACCTTCGATCCCGGTCAGCTGGCCACTACCTTCAGTCCCGGCCTGTGCCTTTTTATGACGCTGCCCAACAGCCTCAGCGCGCTCGACACCTGGGACGCCATGTACGCCGCCGGCCAGCGCCTGGCGGATCTGCTCGAGTGCCAGTTGCTCGATGAGGCCAGCAGCAGTCTGAGCCGCCAGCGCGTCGCCCATATCCGCGATGAAATGCGCGAGTACGACCGCGGCGCGGAATGAAAGAAAAAGCTGAGGCGCTGCGGCGGCAGCTGGCGCAGTACAGCCATGAGTACCACGTGCTGGACCAGCCTTCGGTGCCGGACGCCGAATACGACCGGCTGCTGCGGGAGCTGGAAGCCCTGGAAGCGGCCCATCCCGACCTGATTACGTCTGATTCGCCGACCCAACGGGTGGGCGGAGAACCGCTCGACACCTTTGCCTCCGTAGCGCACGAGGTGCCCATGCTGTCGCTGGGTAACGCCTTCGCGGACCAGGAAGTGGAGGACTTTGACCAGCGCGTACGCCAGCGGCTGGATCGGGATCTGCCGGTGCACTACGTGGCGGAGCCGAAGCTGGATGGTGTGGCCCTCAGCCTGCTTTATCTCGACGGCGTGCTCACGCGGGGCGCAACCCGCGGCGACGGCAGCACCGGCGAGGATGTGACGCACAACGCCCGCACGATCCAATCGGTACCCCTGAGGCTCCGCGGAGATCCGCCGCCGGTGCTGGAGGTGCGCGGCGAGGTCTACATCAGCAAGGCGGATTTTGCGCGTTATAACGTGCAGGCGGAGCAGTCCGGCGTCAAAGCCTTCGTCAATCCTCGAAACGCCGCGGCCGGCAGCCTGCGGCAGCTGGATCCCAAGCTCACGGCACTGCGGCCCCTGTCGTTTTACGCCTACGCCAGCGGCCAGGTCACGCCGGATGCGCTGCCGGAAACCCACTTTGCGTTTATTACCCTGCTGCGGGAATGGGGTTTCCCGGTCAGCCCCCAGATCGAGCGTGTCGAAGGGCCCCAGGGCTGTCTGGCCTACTACCGGGAGATCGGCGAGCAGCGCGACGCCCTGCCGTATGAAATTGATGGCGTGGTGTACAAGGTGGACGAGTACCGCCTGCAGCGCGATCTCGGCTTTGTCTCCAAGGCGCCGCGCTGGGCGCTGGCGCACAAGTTTCCGGCACAGGAAGAGCTCACGCGGGTGGAAGCGGTGGACGTGCAGGTGGGCCGCACCGGCGCGGTGACGCCGGTGGCCCGGCTTGAGCCGGTCTTTGTCGGTGGGGTGACCGTCACCAATGCCACCCTGCACAACGAAGACGAAGTACGGCGGAAAGACGTCCGGCCCGGCGACACGGTGGTGGTCCGGCGAGCCGGCGACGTGATCCCGGAAGTGGTATCGGTGGTGCTGGAGCGGCGACCGGACGGGACCGAACCGTTCGAAATGCCCAGCCTCTGTCCGGAGTGTGGCTCCGCCGTGCGACGAGTCGAGGGGGAGGCGGTCAGCCGCTGCACCGGCGGGCTGACCTGCCCGGCGCAGCGGCGCGAGGCCATCATTCACTTTGCCTCCCGCAAGGCGCTGGATATTGAGGGCTTGGGCAGCAAGCTGGTGGACCTGCTTGTCTCGGAGGAACTGGTGAAGGATCCGGCAGACATCTTTCACCTGACCCCGGAGCAGCTGGCGGCGCTGCCCCGGCTGGCGGAAAAATCGGCGGCCAAGCTGGTGGACTCGATTGCGCAGAGCCGTGCCACAACTCTGCCGCGGCTCCTTTTTGGTCTGGGCATCCGGGAGGTGGGGGAGAGCACCGCCGCGAGCCTGGCGCGCTTCTTCGGCTCCCTGGACGCGCTGATGGCGGCGGACACGGACATGCTCGCCCAGGTACCGGATGTGGGGCCGGTGGTGGCCAATCATATTGCCCTGTTTTTTGCCGAAGAAAAGAATCTCACCGTGATTGCGGCGCTGCGCGCCGCGGGCGTGCGCTGGCCGGAGCAGGCGCCTCAGCAAAACCCAGCGGAAGGTCCCCTGTCGGGCCAGACGTACGTGCTCACCGGTACCCTGTCGAGCATGCCGCGCTCTGTTGCCAAGGGCCATCTTGAGGCGCTCGGCGCCAAGGTCAGCGGCAGCGTCTCGAAGAAGACCAGCGCCGTCGTGGCCGGCGACAACGCCGGCTCCAAGCTCACCAAGGCGCAGGACCTGGACGTGCCGGTGCTGGATGAAGACGCGCTGCAATCATTGTTGACAGGTCACGGCATTGACTTGCCGTGAATTTCCCGCGAGGATTCAGAGGCAGACGGTGAAGGATTAAGGGAAGTACGCTTCCCACGCTGACTTGAAACCGACGGATACGAAAGATCCGAACTACTTCCATCAGGTCGTAGATTGCCAATGGGCCTGTCCGGCCCACACCGACGTTCCCCATTACATTCGACTGATTGCCCAGGGCCGCTTCGGCGACGCCTACATGGTGAACCGGGAGTCCAATGTGTTCCCGGGCATCCTCGGGCGAGTCTGCGACCGGCCCTGCGAACCGGCCTGCCGCCGGGGCCGGGTTGACGAAAAACCCGTGGCCATCTGCCGGCTGAAGCGCGTCGCCGCCGATTTCCGCGAAGATGTTTCCGAACGATTGCCGAAGGCGCCGAAGCAGAAGCTTGGCAAGCGGGTGGCCTGCATCGGCGCCGGCTGCGCCTCCCTGACGGTGGCCAACGACCTGCTGCCGCTGGGCTTTGACGTCACCATCTTTGAGCGCTTCGACCAGCCGGGTGGGCTGATGCGCACCAACATCCCGTCTTTCCGTCTGCCGGCGGAGGTGCTGGACGAGGAGATCGAGGCCATCATCAATATGGGCGCGGACCTGCGCCTTGGGGAGGAAATCACCTCCATGAAGGCGCTCCTCGAGGAGGGTTTCGATGCGGTGTTTGTCGGCACCGGCGCGCCCCGGGGCAAAGAGCTCAATTTGCCCGGCCGCCAGGACAGTCCGCGCATCCACATCGGCATCGACTGGCTGGAATCAGTGGCCTTCGGGCACACGGAGAAGATTGGCGAAAAGGTGCTGATCATCGGCGTGGGCAACACCGCGATGGACTGCTGCCGCACCTCGCTGCGGCTCGGCGCCACCGACGTGAAGGTTATGGCGCGCAAACCCCGGGACTTTTTCAAAGCCTCCGATTGGGAACTGGAGGACGCGGAAGAAGAAAACGTCGAGATCGTGATCAACCATTCGCCAAAGGCGTTTGTAATCGAACACGGCAAGCTCACCGGCATGCGCTTTGAGCAAATGGAATACGACGTGGAGGAGGGGCGCATCAAGGAAAGCCGGGTCGTCGGCGAGGTGGTGATCCCCTGCGATGACGTGGTGCTGGCCATCGGTCAGGAAAACTCATTTCCCTGGATCGAGCGGGACATCGGCATCGAGTTTGGCGACTGGGACATGCCGGTGGTGGATCGCACCACGTTTATGAGCAGCCTTCCCGGCGTGTTTTTTGGCGGCGATGCTGCCTGGGGTCCGGAGAACATCATCTGGGGGGTGGCCCACGGGCACGAGGCCGCCATCTCGATCTACCGCCACTGCCTCGGCGAAGATATCAACGACCGGCCGCCGCGGGGCGTGAACCTGCAGAGCGCCAAGATGGGCATTCACGAGTGGAGCTTCTCCAACGCCTTCGACGGCTCGGAGCGTCAGCTGGTGCCCCACGTGGATCTCAAAAAGCGGTTCAAAAAACTCAACATCGAGGTGGAGCTGGGCTTCACCCTGGACGAGTTTCAGGTGGAGGTTGAGCGCTGCCTGAACTGCGATGCGCAGACCGTGTTTGAGGCGGCCAAGTGTATCGAATGCGACGCGTGTATCGACGTCTGCCCGACCAGTTGCCTGACGATCACGGCCAACGCTGAAGAGCCGGAGCTGCGCACGGCGCTGACGGTGCCGGCGGAAAACCCGGAGCAGCCGCTGTTTGTGTCGGAAGGGCTGCCCCAGACCCGGCGCGTCATGGTGAAGGACGAGGATCAGTGCGTGCACTGCGGTCTTTGCGCCGAACGCTGCCCCACCGCCGCCTGGGATATGCAGAAATCCTGGGTCCACGTGCCCCATGCCGGCGACCTGATGCCCCGGGAAACGGGCCAGAAGAAGAGCGCCTGATTCTAGCGAGGGCTGATGACAAGCCGCGTCAATAATTTTGTAATCAAGGTCGCCAACGTCAACGGCACCGGATCCGCCTCCGCCAACGGACTGCTGATGAAGGCCCTGTTCCGCATGGGCATTCCGGTCACCGGCAAAAACTTTTTCCCCTCCAACATTCAGGGTCTGCCCACCTGGTATGAAATCCGGGTCAGCGCTGACGGGTACCGCTGCCGGTCCGGCGACGTGGATCTGATGGTGGCCATGAACGCCGAAACCTACGCCCAGGACCTTAGGGAGGTGGCCAGCGGCGGGTTTCTGCTCTACGACGCCACCTGGCCGCGCGACTCGCAGCTCAAGCGCGACGACGTCACCATCCTAGGGGTGCCGCTGGCGCAGCTGTGCAACGAGGCGTTTGACAACGCCCGGGCCCGCATCCTGATGAAGAACGTCGCCTACGTCGGTGTGCTGGCAGCGCTGCTGGAGATCGATATGGACGTGATCCGGGCCTTGCTGAAGGCAACCTATCGGGACAAGGCCCATCTGATCGAGGCCAATCAGCAGGCCATCGATATGGGCTACCGCTATGCGAAGGAACACTTTGCGTGTCCCCTCGCGCTACGCCTGGAGCCCATGGACCAGACCGCCGGCCACATCATGATCGACGGCAACACGGCCGCGGGCCTCGGCTGCGTGTACGCCGGCGCCACCGTGGGGGCCTGGTATCCCATCACCCCAAGCACCTCGCTGATGGACGCTTTCAAAGGCTTCTGCGAACGCTACCGGGTCGATCCGGACTCCGGTGAGCGTCGCTACTGCGTGATTCAGGCCGAAGACGAACTGGCCGCCATGGGTATGGTGATCGGCGCCGCCTGGGCCGGCGCCCGGGCCTTTACGCCAACGAGCGGCCCGGGCGTTTCCCTGATGAGCGAGTTCATCGGTTTTGCCTACTACACCGAGGTGCCGGTGGTGCTGTTCGACGTGCAGCGGGTTGGCCCGAGCACCGGTATGCCCACCCGCACCCAGCAGTGTGACCTGCTGGCCTGCGCCTACGCCTCCCACGGCGACACGCGTCATGTGCTGCTGTTTCCGGCCGATCCCGGCGAGTGTTTTGAGCTGGCAGTGGCCGCGTTTGATCTGGCGGAGCAGCTGCAGACGCCGGTGATGTTCTTGACCGACCTGGATATCGGCATGAACGACTGGATGGTGCCGGAGTTTCAGTGGGATGAGAGCTACCAGCCGGACCGCGGCAAGGTGGTGGACGCGGAAATGCTTGAGGCCATAGACGTATTCCATCGCTACAAGGACGTGGACGGCGACGGCATCCCCTGGCGTTCCCTGCCCGGCGTGCACGAGAAGGGCGCCTACTTCCTGCGCGGGTCCGGCCACACGGAGGAGGGCACCTACACGGAGGACTCGGCGGCTTACCAGAAGGTGCTGGATCGCCTGAGCCACAAGTTTGAGACCGCCCGGGACCTGGTGCCGGCACCCGTGCAGCACGGTTCCGCCAGCGCTGAGCTGGGGATTATTTCTCTCGGCAGCTGCGACGGCGCGGTGCGTGAAGCGCTGGATCAGCTCAAGGCCACGGGCGTTGAGCTGAGCTATCTGCGCGTTCGCGCCTTCCCCTTCAACGACACGGTGGAAGACTTCCTGGCAAACCACCGCCGCGTATTTGTGGTGGAACAGAACCGGGATGCGCAGCTCAAGCGGATGCTGCTGATGGAAACCCAGGTGGCCCGGGACAAACTCATTTCTATCCTTCACTACAACGGTATGCCCATGAGTGCCGGTCCGATCGTTGAAGGAATTACGGAACATCTGAGGAAGGAGGTGGCCGCATGAGCTTCATGCGCAAACCCACCGTGGCCCATTCGCGGCTGCCGCGGAACGCGCTGGGGCTGACCCGGCGGGACTACGAGGGCGGCATGTCCACCCTGTGCGCCGGCTGCGGCCACGACTCGATTACGGCGGCGCTGATCCAGGCGGCCTGGGAGCTGGACCTGCCGCCGCACCAGGTGGCCAAACTCAGCGGCATCGGCTGCTCGTCAAAAACGCCGGCATATTTTATGAGCCAGGCTCACGGGGTGAACTCCGTGCACGGCCGCATGCCGTCGGTGGCCACCGGCGCCTGGGCCGCCAACCGGGATCTGATTTGCATCGGCGTGTCCGGTGACGGGGACTCCCTGTCGATTGGCTTCGGCCAGCTCGCTCATGCTCTGCGGCGCAACATGAGCATGCTGTACGTGATTGAAAACAATGGCGTTTACGGCTTAACCAAAGGCCAGTTCTCCGCCTCGGCGGACAAGGGAAGCAAGGCCAAAAAGGGCGAGACCAACGTGCAGCCGCCGATTGATCCGGTGGTGATGGCCATCGCGCTGGGCTGCACCTTCGTGGCCCGGGGCTTTTCCGGCGACAAGGATCAGCTGGTGCCGCTGCTGAAGGCCGGCATCCGGCATCAGGGGTTTGCCCTTATCGACGTGCTTTCGCCCTGCGTCACCTTCAACGATCACGAAGACTCAACCAAAAGCTACGCCTACACGCGGCGCTTTTATCATCCGGCCATTCATGCGGACTTTGTGCCCCCGGCGGACGACATCAAAACGGCCTACGACGAAGGCGAAGCCATGCCGGTGGAGCTGCATGACGGCAGCCGCATCGTGCTTCGCAAGGTCGACGAAGACTACGATCCCACGGACCGGGCCAAGGCCATCGGATTTCTGCAGGACGCCTCCAGCCGCGGTGAGGTGGTCACCGGCGTCATGTATATCGAACCGGGGGCAGATGACCTGCACGCCGTCAACCGGTCGGTGAACACACCGCTCTACAACCATCCTTACGAGGAACTTAACCCTGGTGCGGAAGCCCTGGAGCAGCTCCAGGCCCGTTTTCGTTAGCTCGAAACCGCCTTGGTAGGCCAGGTTGAACCGTCTCCTGTGAAAAAAAAAGGGAGCAGACAACTTTTCGTCAGCGAAAAGTTGTCTGACCCCTTTTTTTGTCGCTTGGTTATGACCTCACTCTAGAAGACCAGGTCTAATCCCGGTTTTTGCGCCAGCACGTCAAAAGCGATGATGGCGCGTTCGCCTTCGCCTTTGAACGGGTGTACGTAGTGGGTGTACCACGGGGGGAACATCACCAGCTTACCTGGTACCGGGGTCAGGCGCCGGGTGGCCGGGTAGCCGTGGTTGACCGACTGGGGCATCGGGTTAAGAAAGTGGATATGCCCCTCCGGGGCCGGCATGTCGTCGGGCAGGTGCACGTAGTAGACGCCGCTGGCGATGTTTTTGTCCGTCGGGTGCCAGTGGGGGCCCTGCCAGTCGCCGGTCTGCAGGAGGTTGGCCCAGCCGACCGGCCAGGGGGAGAGCTCGGCTGCTTCATCGCCGAATACTTCGGTCAGATAGGCGTGGCAGGCGGGCAGCAGGACCGTCTCCCGAAAGGTCTCGATGGCCGCCGCCTTAAGCGTGAGGAGGTTGGTGCGGGTAGAAGTCTGATAGCCCCCCTGGGTAGAGACCAGGCCTTCGTTGACCGCGTTGTCCGGGGTATCGCCGTACTCCTCGGCCATTTGTTTGATCAGCGCGTAGAGCTCGCTGTTGAGTTCATCGACATCGGTGTGGATCCGCTGCAGGACCACCATAGGGTAGTGGGTTTCAACGTCGTCGAAGTAGCTGCTCATGAGGTTTTTCCGCTGGTCTGCGGCCGCATTATGAGCTACCTGGAAAGAAGCTGTCACGGCTGCTTAGGCTTTAAGTCCCGGAGTGGTTGAGGGGCTGGTAATATGTCCCGTTTTCAGCGGCAAAGCAGCAGCATGATGACCCCCAACGAATGGGCCGAGCGGTGGTACCAGGAGCTATGGAATGAGTCCCGGGAGGACGCCATCGATGAACTGTTTGCCGAAGACGGCGTGATCCAGGGTGGACCGGCGGGCCCGATCCGTGGGCGGGAGGCCATGCGGGACTACCACCGGCGCATGACCGCGACCTTTTCTGAAATCGACGTGGTGATCAACCAGTCCATGGAGTGGGGCAGCAGCGCGCAGCTGCGCTACTTTCTTAACGTGACCCACCGTCATACCGGGCATCGGGCGGGACTTGAGTGCGCCACCTGGATTCAGCTGGAGGAAGGTCAGCTGATCGAAGGGCGCAGCTACATCGACTACCTGGGGTTGTTACAGCAGCTGGGTCTGGTACCCGAAGATTATTTTCTGCGCACGCTGGCGGCCGACGCGGACCCGCGCTGAGAACCGGCGGCAGTGTTAGCTGTGGTGGGGCCTAGCCGCGCCGCAGATCGCCGCGCAGGCGCAGGGCGTGGGCGTTGGGGCCGTAGTAGCTGGTGAGGCGTTCCGCCTGTTGATAGCCCAGGCGTTGGTAGAAGCTTAAGGCAACGCTGTTGCTCTCGCGCACCTCTAAGATAACGTTGAAAACACCGGCCACACGGGCCGACTTTTCCAACCATCCCACCAGCCGGCGGCCCACGCCGCGGCGGCGGAACTCCGGCCGCACCCCCAGCAGACACAGGTGGGCGTGGCGGGCGTGGTACTGCATCACCGCAAACCCGGCGATCTGCCGCTCCCGGCGCGCTGCCAGCACCACGTAGTCGTTGTGGCGGATGCAGCGGCGCAGGCGGGCTGGAACCCAGGTCCAGGGCAGCCCGTGTTCGATGAGATTGCGTGACAGAAGGCCAATGGCGGCAGCGTCCGCAGGCTGCGCCGGGCCGATGCTGAGGATCTCCGTCATGGGTATCAATGTAGCAGGTGTTGAGGCCGCCGCCGAGAAAAAATCCAGCAAATTTTCGGCCGGCAAAAAAAGCCCTCGATTTTCGAACGTTTAGCGCGGCTGCCTCCGAGGCCTGGGGTGCCCCGGCGTGGGCTTTGGGGCCGTTTCGGGGGGCTGCTGCGGGGGATTCAGCCGCCGTCGTCGTCCGTTTCGCGGCGCAGTTTGCTGAAGGCGGGGAGCTCCCAGGGCCTGATGGCAAACACCGCGCCAACCCCCAACTTGCTTTCATGGGGCAGCTTAGCGTCGGTTTTGACCAGATCGTCAAATTCCCGGGTGATGCGTACGATGGCCTGGTGCATCCTCGCCAGCGAGTCGGGAGACAGGCGTCCCCCGACAAACCGCATCAGGTCGGCGTCGCGGCTGAAGCGGCTATTAAGAAAGTGCTGCTTCACCCCCTGCTCAAAATAGGCCTGCACCGGCCCGTTGAGGCGCCAGGTGAAGTTTCTCGCCGTCAGCTTGCGCACCCGATTGCCCGGCAGCAGCTCGATCATGCCGAGGTGGTCGAGGCGCGCGAGGCGTTGAATCAGCTCCGGCTCGGTGATTTTGAAGGTGGCGGTAATCTCCGCAAACTGCCAGTCGTTCAGCGCCATGTAGGCGGCCAGCAGCAATTTCGGGTCGGCCAGCAGCTCCTCTTCCTGCTCCGGCGTGAGCATGGTGAGCGGCTCCGGCTGCTCTTCCACCTGCCGCGCCAGCTCGGCAATCGGCACGCCTACCAGGTCGCAGACCTGCTCCAGGCGGCTCAGGGTGAAGCTATAGCGGGAAAACAGCCGTTTGACGGAGGCCTCCGACAGTTCGAGGTGGCGGGCCACGTCGACGTAGGTCAGGCCCCGCTGGCGGACCAGGCGCTTAAGCGCGTCAACCAGGGCCTGGGTCTGAATCACGGCACGGCCGCCGCGGGCTGCTGCTGCGGCGCGTGGCGGTGCGCTACGCGGTAGGCGGCCCAGGCGCTGACGGCGGCAGCCACCAGGTTGGCGGCCCCGATGGCGCCAAACACGCCGTAGGGCCCCCAGCTGGGCGTAAACAACAGAGCAAAGGGCACCGCGACCAGGAACATGCGGGTGAACGTCAGGGCGGCGGAAACCAGCGGCCAGCCGGCGGCGTTCAGGGCCCCCGCCGCGGCGATGTTGATACCAAAGCCAAAGGCGGTGATCGGCACAATCCAGAGGTAGTGGCGGGACAGGCGGGCGATGTCGGGGTTGTCGGTGAACAGCTCCGGCAGCACGAAGGAAACGGCAGCGAGGCCGGCGGCCAGGGCCAGGCCATAGACCAGGCAGAACTGAAAGCTGCGGGTCAGCGCCAGCTTGACCCGCCGGCCCAGGCCGGCGCCCCAGTTCTGGCCGATCACCGGACCGATGGAGGCGGACAGGGCCAGCAGACCCACGTAGGCAATGGATTCGATGCGCGTCGCCACGCCAAACGCGGCCACCGACTCCTTACCGGTCTGGGCCAGCAGCGCGGTGAGAATGCCGATGCCGATGGGGTTGATCATGTTGGCCGCCGAGGCGGGTAAACCGATATGAAGTATTTTCTTGAAAGAATCGATAACTTCTTCAAATTTAGGCTTATTTAAGTCGATCATGTGCTCACGGAAGTGCAGCACGCCAAGCGCCACCACCAGCGTGATGCCATTGGCGATGACGGTTGCCAGAGCCGCCCCCTGGATGCCCAGCGCCGGCGCGCCGAGCCAGCCGAAGATCAAAATCGGGTCCAGGGTTGCGTTCAGGGCAGCGCCGCTGACCATGATCATGCCCGGTACCCGGGCGTCGCCGGCGGCGCGGATCAGGCTGTTGCCCGTCATGGGTATCACCAGCAGCGGCATACCCACAAAAAGAATCTGCATGTACGCAACCACCAGGTCCAGCACGTTGCCTTCGGCGCCGAGGATCGCGAACAGGGGTCGAACCCAGATGTAGCCGGCCGCTGCCAGCAGGCTGACCAGCATGAAGCCAAGAATCAGCGCATCGGTGCAGCGGCGTTTGATCAGCCGCTCGTCGCCGCGGCCGATGCTGCGGGAAACCACGGACGTTGCGCCAGCGCCGAGGCCAATGGACAGGCCGGCGATGGTCATAAAGACCGGAAAAGAAAAGGACAGGGCCGAAAGCGCGTCGGTGCCGAGGGTGGCGACAAAGTAGGTGTCCACCACGGAGGTCGACAGCATCGCCAGAATGCCAAAGGTCATCGGCCAGGTGAGCCGCAGCAGGTGGCGGCGCACGGAACCCCGAGTCAGATCACGGGCAGCTTTTTTGTTGGCGGTGCGGTCGGTCAACGGGCCGTCTCAAAGGCGCCGTTCCGGTGTCAGGCGCTGCGGACAAAGCGGTAGTGTCCCACGAGCCACTCCTGGCCGCCATTAAACCCGAACAGCTCGGCGCAGGCCATGAAGAAGATTCGCCACCGCTGCACCCACAGGCGGGCGTTTTCCTGGCCATAGACATCAGCAAACAGTTGCTCAATCGCCGGCCGGTTGGCGTCGAGGTTTTCCAGCCAGTGGTTGGAGGTGGCTTCGTAGTGCCGGCCGCTCAGACGCCAGTGCTCCTCGATCTTCAGGTCGTCCTGGAAATAAAGCAGTGTGTCTGCCGCCGGCATCAGTCCGCCGGTGAAGAAAAACCGCCCCATCCAGTCGTCTTTCCCCTCAACTTCGAAGGGATACATCATCTCCCGGTGGCAGAAAATGTGGACAAACAGCTTGCCACCGGGATTCAGCCAGCGCGCCACCTTCGACAGGAGCTTGTGGTAGTTGCGCATGTGCTCAAACATCTCCACCGAGACGACACGGTCGAAGGTCCGGTCCAGCTCAAGCTCCACCACGTTGGCGGTGATCACTTCCACGTTGTTCAGGCCCCGCTCGGCGGCTCGGGCAAGGATGAACTCCCGCTGCGGCGCGCTGTTGGAAACAGCGGTGATGGTGGACTCGGGGTAGTGCTCGGCCATCCAGAGGGTCAGGGAGCCCCAGCCGCAGCCGAGTTCCAGAATCTGCTGGCTGCCGCCCAGCTCGGCGCGCTCGCACGTGAGGGCCAGCATGGCTTCTTCTGCCTCATCCAGCGATTCAGTGCCGGTGGGGTAGTAGCAGCTGGAATACTTCAGCCGCGCGCCGAGGGCGGCGAGGAAAAACGCCGGCGGCACCTCGTAGTGCTGCTCGTTGGCCTCGTCGGTGTGGATCGCCACGGGGCTTTCCCGCAGCAGCTTGAGCACCTCAACAAAACGGGCATGCCGGGCGACCGCGTCATCCACGTGTTCATTTTTCAGCCGGCGGCGATTGAGTCGGTTGATCCCCATGCGGATCAGCCGATCCGGCACCAGGCCCTTTTCGGCAAGCGCGATTCCAGACATCAGGCGGTCTTCTCCTCAAGCAGCGGGGCGGCCGCGGTGCTGTTAAAGCGGTCAGCCAGCTTCAGCAGCAGGGGGGTGGCGATGGCCCAGGCGACGGCGATCACCGCGAAGACCAGCGCCAGCCGGCTGGTGTCGAAGAACACCGCGTCCCAGGCGCGGCCGGCAATGTAATAGGCCAGCGGGCCACCGATTGCGCCAAACGCGATCGCCAGCCAGGTGTTGCCTTTCAGCCAGGCCAGGGAGTGATTCAGGGTGAGGGCAAAAGACACCCACATGGCCCAGATCCAGACCGGGGCGATGGTGTCCACCGGCACCGGCGTTGCGTAGCGCAGCAGGCCGGCCTGCACGTAGAGCGAGTCGAGCACAATGCCAGTCGCCAGGACCAGCAGCACCAGCTTGAGGTCCGCCGCCCAGGCGTCGGACCGGGCAAACTCGTAGGCGCCAAACAGAGCGACCGCCACCAGGCCCAGCCACCAGTGGCCCTGGGCACCGCCCCAGACGCAGGCGAACCAGCAGATCTGGAAGAACAGGAAGTTGAGAAACATCTTCACAGGTCCGGCACCAGGGACTCGCGCCGGTTGAGCGGCTTGGTGAACAGCATCTGCGCGTCACCAATGGAACGTTCCAGAAAGCCTCCTTCGCAGTAGCAGAGGTAGTACTCCCACATGCGAATAAACGATTCGGGATATCCCATGGCCCGGACCTCGTCGAGGCGGCTCATGAAGCGGCGCCGCCACTCGCGCAGGGTCAGCGCGTAGCTGGGCCCAATATCTTCGAGGTGAAACAGGCGCATATCGGAAACGCGGGCCGCCGAGTCGCAGATGGCGGACACGGCGGGGATAAAGCTGCCCGGGAATATGTAGCGCTGGATAAAGTCCACCCCCTTGAGGGCCTGCGGGTAGATGTGATCAGCGATGGTGATGGCCTGGAGCAGAAACGCCCCGTCATCTTTCAGGAGCTGCGAGCACTGGGTGATGTAGGTATCCAGATACTGATGGCCCACCGCCTCGATCATCTCGATGGACACGAGCTTGTCGTAGCGCCCGGTCAGATCCCGGTAGTCTTTCTTTAGCAGCGTGATGCGGTCGCTCAGGCCGGCCTTCTCAACCCGCTCCTGGGCATAGGCATGCTGCTCCCGGGAGATGGTGGTGGTAGTTACGTGGCAGCCGTAGCGGGTGGCGGCAAACACGGCAAACCCGCCCCAGCCGGTGCCGATCTCCAGCACCTCGTCGCCGGGTTTGAGGGCCAGCTTGCGGCAGATGCGATCGAGCTTGCGGTCGCTCGCTTTCTCCAGTGTTTCGCTGGGATCCTGGTAGACGGCGCTCGAGTACATCATGTTCCGATCTAGGAACAGGCCAAAAAATTCGTTGCCGAGGTCGTAGTGCGCCGCGATGTTGCGGGCGCTGCCGTCGCGGGTGTTGCGGTTGCGCCGGTGAAGTCGTTTCAGCAGCGGCGCGGTCAGGCGGGCCAGCCCCCGCTCCATGCTGTTCAGCACGTGCTTGTTGCGCACCAGTACGCGGATTACCGTCGTCAGGTCATCCGCCTCCCAGTGCCCGTCCATAAAACTCTCGGCGGCGCCCAGGGCGCCAGCAAACGCGGCGGCGCTGTACAGAGCCGGGTCTCTAACCTCGACGCGGGCCCGCAGCTCCGGCGGCGCGTCCGGGTCGCCAAAGCTCGTCTCGCCCCAGGCGTCCACGAGCGTGATGAATCCGGAATCGATCTGCCGGAAGCGATCATGCACCTGGCGCCGAAGCCAGCTGCCCCGGCCCCGGCCTTCCGCGTTGACTTTGCGTGCTGATATTTCGGTGGTCATGATCCTTTTTCCGCGCCGGCCGGGTGCTCAAAAACAGGCACCCGCTTAAGCCATAGCTTGAACGCCTGCCAGTGGATCGCGATAACGACTTTGCTGCACATCATCGGGTACCTGCGGAGGCACTGACTCAGACTCCCCGAGCTGATTGGCCTGCGACGCAGCACCAGCGTGGCGTCAAATTCATTCTCCCCTTCCCGCGTCACGTCCATGTGAACAACATGTCGTGATTCCGGCGCGGTAAAACGCCAGCGGTAGTCCCGCTCCATACCGATAAACGGCGATACGTGAAACTGTTTTGCAAAGGCCTCATCGACGCGCTGATCTCCGACCGGCAGCACGTACTGGAACCGTTCTTTCCAGGGGGTGTTGGTGATCTCCGCAACGATGACCGACAGCGTGTGCCCGTCAGGCTCAAACAGGTAGTAGAAGGTGACGGGATTGAAGCAGTAGCCGAAATAGCGCAGGTGGGTCAGCATGCGCACAGGACCCTGGGGTACCGGCAGGCCCTGGGCTGCGACGCAGTCGCGCACAGCGCTCTTAAGGTCACCACTTTCGCCGAGATAGTCGGCGCGGCGAAACGTGGCGAGGTTGCGCTTTTCCAGGCTGAACCAGCGGGACTGGGCGAACACCTCATCCAGCTCGTCCAGGTCCAGATAAACCTGGAACAGGCGATAGGAAAACTGATGGCGATGCGGCAGAAACCGCCGATGGCGCACAACGCCTTCGTAGATGGCGCTATGCAACCTGGCGCTCCAGCCGCTGGGCTTTCATATCTTCGGCGGCCCGCAGACCGCTGCTCATGCCGTCTTCGTGAAAACCCCAGCCGTGATAGGCGCCGCAGAAATAGCTGCGCTGGGTCCCGTTCAGCTCCGGCAGCCGGGCCCGGGCGGCAACCCCCGCCACGCTGTACACCGGATGGTGGTAGGTCATGTTGGCGAGCACTCGATCCGGATCGATCTGTTCGGTCTGGTTCAGCGTGACGCAGAAGGTCTCTGGCGCGTCGAGGCGCTGCAGGATGTTCATGTTGTAGGTCACGGTGCAATGGCTGGCCGCCGCCGGATCAACCCGGCAATTCCACGCGGCCCAGGCCTGGCGCCGGCGCGGGAGGATGCGCACGTCTGTATGCAGCACAACGTCGTTGGCCTGGTAGGGCAGGGCGCCCAGCAGCTCGGCTTCCAGCGCCGAGGGCTGCTCCAGCAGCGCAAGCGCCTGATCGCTGTGGCAGGCCAGCACGACGTAGTCACCTTCCCAGGTGCCGGTCGTGGTGGTCACCGTCACACCGTCCGGACGTCGCCGCACGGCTGTGACCGGCGTGGACCGGTGGACGGTCCCGGAAAAGGCGTTCAGCAGCGCGGCGACGTACGTGGCGCTGCCGCCTTTGACCACCCGCCAGGTTGGTCGATCACGAAGATGGAGCATGCGGTGGTGCTGAAAAAACGCCACCATGTATCGCATGGGGAAATCCATCACCCGCTCCGGAGGAGCCGACCACAGGGCCGACGCCATGGGTATCAGGTGGTCATCGATAAAGCTCCGGCTGTAGCCGCCGTTTCTGAGGTACTCACCGGTGCTGGGTCCGGGGTCCTCTCCGTCGGACAGCAGGGCCGGAGCTTCCTGATAGAAGCGTCGGATATCGGCCAGCATGCGCCAGAAGGACGGCCGCACCAGATTGCGCCGCTGGCAGAACAACGTGGCCGGGCGGTTGGCGTTGTACTCAAGGCCGGTCGTAAGGTTCTGCACGGAAAAGCTCATTTCCGTTTCGATCAGCGGCACCTTGAGTTTGCCCAGCAGCTCGTAGAAATGCGGGTAGTTGTAGGGGTTGGAGACGATAAACCCCGAGTCGACGGCAAAGTTTTGCCCGCCAAGACTGATCTGATGCGTGTGGGTGTGACCGCCGATGTAGTCCGCCGCCTCAAACACGGTCACGTCAGCGATGCCGTCGAGGGCGTGCGCGGCGGCCAGCCCGGAGATGCCGGCGCCGATGACGGCGACGCGGGTCATGGGTCGGTGGGCAGCGGCTGGCGGCCTTGTTCCAGCACCCGTTGCGGCACCGGCCGCAGGTCCCATACCAGGCCAAACACCGCCATCAGGCGAAGCACGTAGTAGGTGATGTCGAACTCCCACCAGTAGAAGCCCTGGCGGGCGGACGCCGGATAGCGGTGATGATTGTTGTGCCAGCCTTCCCCTAGCGTGATGAGGGCAAGCCACGGATTGTTCAGCGAATCGTCGCTGGTTTTGAATCGTTTGCGACCGAACCGGTGTGCCAGCGAGTTGATGGTGAAGGTGCCGTGGTACAGGGCGACGGTGGAAACAAAAAAGCCCCAGATCAGCAACTGCGCGGCGCTGGTTCCCCACGCCGGATGAGCCGTTTCAGCCCAGCCGCCAAAGAAAAACAGCGCACAGGCCAGGGCCACGGGAACGAGCAGGTCAAACCGATCCAGGAATTTGAGCTCCGGATAGCGCATCAGGTCCCGGACACGCTCGCTGCGGGTCGGGAAGTTGTCGCTGTTCAGGAACCAGGTCATGTGGGACCTCCAGAACCCCTGGCGCGGAGAGTGGGGGTCACGCTCGGTGTCGCTGTAGCGGTGGTGTTCGCGGTGGTGCGCTGCCCACCAAAGGGGACCCCGCTGCACCGACGAGGCGCCAATGAGGGCGAAAACCAGCTGCAGCGGCCGTGAGGTTTTAAAAGCTCGATGGGAAAAATACCGGTGATAAAAGCCGGTGATGGCAAACATACGAAGCAGGTACAGGCCAACAGCGGTCCCGACCGCCAGCGGTGACCAGCCGACCCAGATAATGCCGAAGCACATGACGTGCATCCCGATAAACGGCAGGATGCGCACCCAGTCTATGCGAGCACCGGACTTGGCCGGTGAGCTGGTATCAAACCATCGAAATAGCAGTTGCCACCAGGGGCGGTCCGAGCGGACGGTCATACGTCGAAAATCCCTATAGCGTCAATAAAGTAGCGGCCTAAGGCAGTGCGAGATTGGCCCCCGCGGAGTGATGCCAGCGTGAATCCTGGCGCGGGATTTAGTGATTGTGGCTGAACCCCGCAAGGCTCCGGTGCCGGATCGATGGACCGCTGACGTTTGCGGACTGCGCCTCGGGCCCTAGCGGGCCTCCACGTCGATCACGGTGGTGACCGAGTTGGCGATAAAGCAGTCCTTGTGGGCCTGTTCGTGAAGCTGATCCAGCAGCTCCGGTGCGGGCTGGTCCCCTTCAAATTCGATGAGCGGCCGAAGCACAACCCGGGTCATGGCCATACCCCGGTCGGTGCGTCCCAGCGTGCCCTCCGCCTCGTCTTCATAGCGGGTCACGACCAGGCCTTTCACCGCCGCCAGGTACAGAAAGGTGAGCATGTGACAGGCCGACAGGGACGCGGTAAACGCCTCTTCCGGGTCGACGCAGCTGGCATCGCCGAGGTAGGCCGGCGCGGCGGAAGCCGCCAGCGTTTCACCCCCTTCAAAATGCCACCGGTGGTTGCGGGTATAGGTCTTGGGCGTAAACGGCTGCCCATCACTTTCCCAGACCACCTTCGCCTTGTGTACCGCCATGGCCCCGTGTCCTTCTTATTGTTCCGGTAGACCGTATGTTACTCCGATCCGGCGGGTTTGAGACGTTTGGCCGACTTCTGGGTCAAGAAAACTTCGATCCGGCCGATATGCGCTTGAAGAACCTGTCCCCACCGAGTCACAAGGCCCTGATCTATGGATGCTCTGAAACGCGCTCACTCACTCGTTGAATCGCTCAACATGCTGCCGCCACTGCCCGAGGCGGCGCGGGACATACTGACGACCTTCGACGATGAGTTTGTCACCGGAAACCAGGTGGCCGAGATTGTGGGCCGGGATCCGAGCATCACCGCCCGGCTGGTGGCGCTGGCCAACTCGGCCTTTTTTGGCCGCGGTAAACCGGTGACGGACATGACGGAAATTGTGAACCGGGTGCTGGGGGTGGACAGCGTGCGGTCTCTGGCGCTGGCGCTGGCGGCGGCGCACGTGCTCGATACCACGCGCTGCCCCGGCTTTGACTCCGGTCGGTTCTGGGTCAACGCATTGATGATGGCGGACTGCACCCGCCGGGCGGTCGGCAAAGACAAGCACGCCGACCCGGATGATCAGGCGCTGGCCTATCAGACCGGCCTGTGCCACAACCTCGGACTGCTGGCGATGGTTTACCTGCAGCCGGGCCCGGTGAGCGAGGTGCTGCGCTGGCGCGAATCCACCGAAGACGAGACGCTGCGGCTAGGGCCGGCGCTGATCGGTGCCCTCGGCATGGATCATCGCCAGGTGACGAGCGCCGTGGCCGAGATGTGGGACCTGCCGGCGGGGATGAAAGTGGCCTATGAGGACAGCGCCGGGCCGGGCGCGACCACCGTGCTCGGCGACGCGCTGGAGGTGGCGCGCCGGGTTGTCGGCGCCGGGCCTCCCGCGGATGACGAGGAAAGCGCCCCGGAGGACAGCGAGGGTATTTCCATCAGTGCCCGTCAGTGGGCCCGGGCAGAATCGATGGTTAACGCCATCTCCTGATCGGCCTGATCCACCTGATCGGCGCTGAGAAACTGAATGAGCGCCCCGTCCGGGGTATAGCTGTTGATGACCCGGCGCACGCCGTAGGGAGCGATGGCGACGGCCGGCGCCGCCGGCGTGGCGGTCGGGTCCCGCTTTAGCCGGTCCTGCGCGGCGCTGATGTCTGCCACCTCGAAGCGCAGCGCCAGGATACCCAGATTCGGCGCCCGGCAGCGGTCTGCATGGTCCCGCCCCTCAAGATCCATTACTTCGATCATTTCCATCCGCCCAAATTCGCCGGCCTGGGGATACACGATGCTGGCGCGGTAGCGGACCTCGGTCGTCAGATTGAGCGGAATACCCAGCGGCGTGTGGGTCGGTTCCGGCGCGAGAAACGGCTTACCGTGATAGAAGGTTTCAAAGCCGAGCACCTCCGTGAAGTAGGCATAAGCGGCATCCCGATCCCGCACCATCTGCATCATGTTGAACGGTCGGGTGAAACGCTCGAACGGGCCGATCGCCTCCGGCAGCGGCGGCGCCAGGCGTTCGTAACCCTGGACCTGCACCCCATCCGGGCCGCGGAAAATCATCACCTTCAGCCGGGACTCGCCAAAAGACAGGTTCGTAATCGGCGTCTCGGTCCACCAGCCCAGGGCAATCGCATCGCGATAAATGGTCTCCATGTCCCTCATCCGCACCATCAGACTGAAGTAGCACCCGGTATCCCAGGCCCGGGCGCCGGGCCGCATCGGGACCTTCGGGCCGGCATTGTCAAACCGCACCAGTCGCAGCTGTCCGGCCGGGGCGTCCCCGTGCCCCAGCAGCAGGGCTTCCCCTGCTGCGTCCGCGGGCAGCCCGAATGCAGAAAGCTCCGTTGCGCTTAGCGGACCGCGGTGTCGCACCTCATACCCGCCGACGGCCAGAAAGAACTCGGCGCTGCGCTCAAGGTTGGTCACGCTCACCACCGCCTCAAGCCAGGGGTCCCGGGTGATGGGCTCCGCGGCGCAGATTTGAGTCAGGAGCACGGTGGCCAGCAGGACGTTTGGAAATTTCATAGCGCATTGAAACATGTGGTTGCTCCAGCTGCTTGATAAATGACCGGTCAGTCATCTATATTGGTGACCAATCGGTCATTAAAGTCCTCATGTCTGAACCCAAATTCCAGCGCCGCAAGGACGATCGCCCGCAGGAGATAGCCGAAGCGGCGTTTTCGGCCTTTGCGGAAAAAGGCTATGCCGCTACCCGGGTGGCCGACGTAGCCCGCCGCGCCGGCGTCAGCAAAGGTTTGATGTACCTGTATTTCAAAACCAAGCAGGACCTGTTCCGCGCCGTGATCCGGCAGTTTGTTGTGCCTCAGGTACGGGAGGTGGCGCGCTCGGTGGACCTGTGGCCCGGCACGGCGGCGGAGTTTTTGCGCGGGCCGTTTCGAGCGCGCGTGCTGAAGCTCCTTAGGTCCAGGTTGGTGGTGATCTTTCGGCTGATGATTGCCGAGGGACCCAAACACCCGGACCTGACCGCTTACTACCACGAAAACGTCATCAGCGTGGTCCTTCAGGCGCTGCAGAAACTGGTCCGTCGGGCCGTCGACGCCGGCGAGTTTGCCCCCACCCCTATCACACGATTCCCCCAGCTGCTGATCACCCCCATGGTTTTTGCAGCGGCCTGGTCCATCGTTTTTGAACCGCACGAGAAGCTGCCGGCGGAAGACCTGATCGACGCTCACCTGGAAACGCTCCTGCGAGCGCTGGAGCCGGCATGACCGGTTTGCAGCTCCGCCAGGCCATCCCCGCGCTGGTTTCGGCAGTTTGCCTTGCCGGCTGCGAAACCGAGCCTTCGCCCCTCATGGTCGGCCAAACCCTGTCGGTGCGGGTGGAAGTGTCGGCCCCGGCGGCAGAGGAGCTGGTTTCGATACCCGTGGCCGAAGGCCAGGCGGTGGCCGCCGGTGATCCGCTGTTCACGCTCGACCAGCGGGTGCTGATCGCCCGGCTTGCGGCAACCCGGGCGCGGGAGCAGCGGGCCCAGGCGTGGCTGGATGAGCTGACGAGCGGCCCGCGGGCCGAAGCGATTGCGGCATCCCGGTCGCGCCTCGCCGCGGCGCGGGAGACGCTGACGCTGCGCCGGGCGGAGTACCAGCGCGCCCAGGCGCTGCGGCAGAAGAATCTGGCCAGCGAAGACGAGCGGGACCGCACGCTGCGCGAACAGGAGGTGGCCGAGGCGCGCCTCGCCGAGGCGCAGGCGGGCCTGGAGGAGCTGCTGAACGGCACCCGGCCGGAAACGCTGGCGCAGGCGGAAGCTGAACTGGCGGAGGTGCGCGCCCAGGCCGCGGAGATCGAGGCCCTGCAGAGCCAGTACCTCGGTCAGGCGCCGGCGGACGCGCGGGTGGATCGGGTGCTGTTTGAAGTGGGGGAGCGGCCCCGGGCCGGCGATCCGGTCGTCGTCCTGCTCCGAGGACCGCCCCGGGTACGGTTTTTTGTTCCCGAGGCGCAGCGCGTCGACCTGAGCCCGGGTGCACCTCTGTCGGTGCGCATCGACGGGCTGACCGACCCGCTGTCCGCCACGCTTCGCTGGGTGTCCGGCGAGCCTACCTTTACGCCGTACTACGCGCTCACCGAGCACGACCGCGGACGCCTCGCCTACGAGGCCGAGGCGGATCTCCTGGAACCGCCGGCGAATCTGCCGGACGGCGTTCCGGTGGAAGTCCTGAGCGAGGCCGGCGATGCGCCCGGCTGAATCCGAGCTCGCGATCCAGGCTCGCGGTCTGGGCAAACGCTTTGGCCACGTCACCGCAGTCTCCGATCTTGATCTCGACGTACCCAAGGCCTGCATTTACGGGTTTCTGGGTCCTAACGGTTCCGGCAAGTCCACCACCATTCGCATGCTGTGCGGGCTGCTGCTGCCCAGCACCGGGCGCGCCCAGGTGCTGGGCATGCCGGTGCCCGAGGAAGCGGCCCGCCTCAAACCCCGCATCGGCTACATGACGCAGCGGTTTTCGCTCTACGATGATCTGACGGTGGCGGAGAACGTCGACTTTATTGCGCGCATCTACGGCATGCCGCGGCGCCAGGCGAGGCAGCGCAGCGCCGAGCTGATCGAGCGTTACCATCTGGCGGCCCAGCGAGCGCAGCTGGCGGGCACCCTGAGCGGTGGGCAGAAGCAGCGCCTGGCGCTGGCCTGCGCCGTGCTGCACGAACCGGAATTATTGCTGCTGGACGAGCCCACCAGCGCGGTGGATCCGCGCAATCGCAGGGACTTCTGGTCCAGCCTGTTTGACCTGGTGCAGGGCGGTACCACCATCTTGGTTTCCACCCACTACATGGACGAAGCGGAGCGCTGTCATCGCCTGGCAATCCTGGACCGGGGCGTGAAAGTGGCCGATGGCACAACGCCTGACCTTAAGCGAAACATGCCCTATCACGTCGTCACCGTGGCGGCGGGGGAGCCGCGATCGGTGAAGGCGCGGCTGGAGCTCGAGGACGCCATCGCCAGCGTCACCCAGCTTGGTCTCTCGCTGCGGGTGCTGGTGGAGCCCTGGGAAACGGACCCGATCGCCCTGGTGACCCGCCTCACTGATGACCCGGCGGCCTCCGTGGCGGCGGCGGAAACCAGCCTGGAGGACGTGTTTGTCGCCGCCACCCCCGGAGAGCGGCAGCGCGCCGCATGAATCGTCTGGCAACGGCCCCACTGCGCAGCGCCAGTCGCTTTGCCGCGGTAATGATGAAAGAGCTGCGGCAGCTGCGCCGGGACCGGCTGACCTTCGGCATGGTGATCGGCGTGCCGCTGCTGCAGCTGCTGCTGTTTGGCTACGCGATCAACCTCGACGTGCGGAATCTGCCGACCGCGGTGGCGGATCAGAGCAACAGCTATTACTCGCGGCAGCTGGTGAGGCAGCTCGGGCAGAGTCAGATCACGCGCATTTCCCATCGGGCGACAACGCCGCAGGAGCTGTTGACCCTGATCCGGGATGGGTCGGTGGCCGTCGGCATTCTGATTCCAGCGGACTATGAACGCCGTCTGCTGGATCAGCGTCGCGGCGCCGTGCAGGTGCTGCTGGATGGCTCCGATCCCACGGTGGTTGCGGCGGTAGGGCAGCTGGCCACGATGCCGCTGGCGCGCACGTCAGCTGCTGTTGCCGCGGAGCCGCTGTTTGCCGTGCAGCCGCTTTACAACCCGGAACAGCGCACCGCGGTGAACATTGTGCCGGGGCTGCTGGGCGTCATTCTCACACTGACCATGATTCTGTTCACCGCCGTGGCCATTGTGCGGGAGCGGGAGCGGGGCAATCTCGAGCTGCTGATCAACACGCCGGTCAGCACGCTGGAACTGATGATCGGCAAAGTGGTGCCCTACATCGGCATCGGGCTGATTCAGGTGCTGGTCATTTTGGTTTTTGGTCAGTGGCTCTTTGCCGTTCCGATTCGCGGGGCGGTGCTCGACCTCTACCTGGCGGCGATGGTGTTCATCGCGGCGAATCTCGCCCTGGGGCTGCTCATCTCCACGCTGGCCCGGTCCCAGTTTCAGGCTATGCAGATGACGTTTTTTATCATGCTGCCCTCGATACTGCTGTCGGGCTTTATGTTCCCTTTCAGCGCCATGCCGGCGCCCGCCCAGTGGATCGGTAACGCTCTCCCCAACACCCACTTTGTCAATATCGCCCGGGGCATCATGCTGCGCGAGGCCGGCCTTGCTGACCTTGCGGGAGAAATGCTGGCGCTGGCGGCGATCACCGTGGTGGCGATCACCCTTGCGGCGCTTCGCTTCTCCCGCCGACTGGATTGATCGGGCGCTGGCGGCCACACAAGCTGCGCAAAGTCGCCGGGGAAACGGTACGCTGTGGCGTTTGGAAATCTAACGGATCGGGTCCGATATGAGTGCCGCTCGGCAGTTTGATCTGGTGGTCATGGGGGCGACGGGTTTTACCGGTCGGCTGGTGGCAGAGTATTTGAACCGTAACTACGGCGTGGGTCAGTCGCTGCGCTGGGCCGTGGCCGGCCGCAGCCAGGAGAAGCTGGACGCCCTGGTGGCCGATCTGAAGCCTGCGGCGGAAGGACTTGCAACGGTGGTCGCGGACAGCAAGGACGAAGGGTCGCTGGCGGCCCTGTGCGAGCAGACCCGCGTGGTCTGCACCACAGTGGGCCCCTATGCACGCTACGGCTCGGAGCTGGTGGCGGCCTGCGCAAAAGGCGGTACCCACTACTGCGATCTGTCCGGCGAGCCCCAATGGATGCGGCGCATGATCGACGCTCACGAGGCGGCGGCCGAGGAATCCGGGGCGCGCATTGTGCACGCCTGCGGCTTTGATTCCATTCCGTCGGATCTGGGCGTTTTCTATCTCCAGCAGCAGGCACAGGAGCGCGACGGCGAGGTCTGCGACCAGGTCAAGTTTCGGCTCCGGGCGGCCAAAGGCACTGCCAGCGGGGGCACGGTTGCCAGCCTGCTCAACGCGGTGACCGAAGCTCGGGCCGACCGGGCCATGGCGCGGGCGCTGGTCAATCCCTACAGCCTGTATCCGGCCGGCGAACCAAAGGGAAAAGACCGGCGGGATCAGCAGGGGCTCAAATATGACCCCGACGTGCCGGGTTGGACCGGGCCGTTTGTGATGGCGGGGGTTAACACCAAGGTGGTGCGCCGCGGCAATGCTGTCGCGGGTTTTCCCTACGGACGCGACTTTCGCTATGACGAGACCATCATCGTGGGCAAAGGCATCAGCGGGTGGTTGAAAGGCGCCACCCTGACCACGGCTATGGGCGGGCTGATGGCGGGCGCTGCCTTTGCGCCGACCCGCAGCCTGCTGCAGCGGTTTGTGCTGCCGGAGCCGGGGGAAGGTCCCAACGCACAGCAGCGGGAGAACGGCTTTTTCAACATTCTGCTGATCGGAAAACGCGATGGCGAGGTGGTGCTCCGGGTCAAGGTCGCCGGTGACCGGGACCCGGGCTACGGCTCCACCAGCAAGATGCTGGGGGAGGCCGCTGTATGCCTCGCGCAGGACCCGCTGGCGGTCAAAGGGGGTTTCTGGACGCCCGCCTCCGCCATGGGGCAGCCGCTGCTGGACCGGCTGACAGAAAAAGCCGGCCTGACTTTTGAGGTTACTTCCCCGGCCGATTGATCAGTTCAAACAGCCGAGTTCGCGACCCACTTCGGTGAACGCGGCAATGGCCGTGTCGAGGTGTTCCCGGTTGTGGGCGGCGGAGATCTGCAGGCGAATGCGGGCCTGGCCCTGCGGCACCACGGGATAGAAAAATCCGATGCAGTAGATGCCCTTGTCCATCAGCCGTCGGGCCATCTCCTGCGCGAGCGGCGCTTCGTACAGCATCACGGGGCAGATCGGGTGTTCCCCCGGCAGCAGATCAAAACCCGCCGCGGTCATCTCCCGCCGGAAATAGTCCGTGTTCTGGTTGAGCTTTTCCCGCAGGTCGTCACTCTCATCCAGCATGTCGAATACCTTGAGGCTGGCGCCGACAATGGGCGGTGTCAGGGTGTTGGAAAACAGATACGGCCGGGATCGCTGGCGCAGCAGATCGATCATGGGCTGGCGGCCCGTGGTGAAGCCGCCGGAACCGCCGCCAAGCGCTTTGCCCAGGGTGGAGGTGAACAGATCCACGCGATGCATCACGCCGTGGTATTCGGCTGAGCCGCGACCGGTGGGGCCCACGAAGCCGGTAGCGTGACAGTCGTCCACCATCACCAGCGCGTCGTACTGCTCGGCCAGCGCGCAGATGTGGTCCATGCGGGCGATGTAGCCGTCCATGGAGAACACCCCGTCGGTGGCGATGAGCCGGGTGCGGCAGCCCTGGGTTTCCTTCAGCGCTTTCTCCAGCTCTTCCATATTGCTGTTGGCATAGCGGTGCCGCTGCGCCTTGCACAGGCGAATGCCGTCGATGATGGACGCATGGTTCAGCGCGTCAGAAATGATCGCGTCTTCCGGCCCAAGGAGCGTTTCAAAAAGCCCGCCGTTGGCGTCGAAGCAGGAGCTGTACAGGATGGTGTCGTCGGTGCCAAAAAAGCGGCTGATGCGTGCTTCCAGTTGTTTGTGCAGATCCTGCGTGCCGCAGATGAAGCGCACCGAGGCAAGGCCAAACCCGTAGCGGTCCAGCGCCTCGTGGGCGGCGGCGATCACGTCCGGATGATCCGCCAGACCCAGATAGTTGTTGGCGCAGAAGTTCAGTACCTCCTGCCCATCCGCCTCGATGGCAATGCGCTGCGGCGTGGTGATAACCCGCTCCGTCTTGTACAAGCCATCGCTTTCAATCTGCTCAAGCTCCTGGTGAAGCCGTTCCGCCGGCGTGCTCATGAGCTGCCGCTCCAGTCACACACCACCTTGCCGCATTGACCACTGCGCATCAGCTCAAAGCCCTCTTCAAAGTCGGAAATGGGAATCTGATGGGTCAGCACCTTGTGCAGGGGAAAACCGCTGAGCACCATCTGCGTCATCTTGTACCAGGTTTCGTACATCAGGCGGCCGTAGATGCCGTGCAGCTCCAGCCCCTTGAAAATAATCTGATCCCAGTCGATCTGGGTTTCCCCCGGCAGGATGCCGAGCAGGGCGATGCGGCCGGCGGGATACATGTGTTCCAGCATGTCTTCAAACGCCCGGCCATTGCCGGACATCTCAAGACCCACGTCGTAACCTTCCAGCTTGAGCTCGCGGGTGACTTCGTGGATCGACTCCCGCGTCACGTTGATCGTGCGGTTGGCGCCGAGTTCCGCCGCCAGCTTCAGCCGGTAGTCGTTGACGTCGCTGACCACCACATTCCGCGCCCCGACATGACGGCAGATGCCGGCGGCGATGATGCCGATGGGACCGGCGCCGGTAATCAGCACGTCTTCCCCCACAAGGTCGAACTTCAGCGCGCAGTGGGCGGCGTTGCCGAAGGGGTCAAAAAACGCCGCAAGCTCCGACGGGATCTGCTCCGGAATGGGCCAGAGATTGGTCGCCGGCACCACCAGGTACTGGGCAAACGCGCCGTTGCGATTCACGCCGATGCCTTCGGTATTGGGACACAGGTGCTGCTTGCCCCGCTTGCAGTTGCGGCAGACGCCGCAGGCCACGTGCCCCTCCGCCGATACGCGCTGGCCCATTTCGTAGCCGCGGACGCCGGCGCCGATATTTACAATATGGCCCACGAATTCGTGACCGATCACCAGCCCCGGGTTGATGGTTTTCTGCGACCAGGCGTCCCAGTTGTAGATGTGCACGTCGGTGCCGCAGATGGCGGTTTTTTCAAGTTCGATCAGCACCTCGCCGGGGCCTGCCTCGGGTACCGGTACTTCTTCCAGCCAGATGCCCGGGGCCGCCTCGCGCTTCACCAGCGCCTGCATGGTGGTCGGTATTCCCATGCGCCGAATTATACCGCGAGCGCTTCGAGAAGCCGGGGCAGTACCTCGCCCGACGGGCCGTGCAGGGTCACGTCGCAGTGAGGGCTCAGCGGAGTGTCGGCGGGATTGATTTCGATCACGAAGGCACCCTCGTCAAGGGCGTGCAGCGGCAGTGAAGCGGCGGGTTCCACCACCGACGAGGTGCCGATGGAAAAGAACAGATCGCAGGCGGCCGCCGCCTCAAAGGCACGCTGAAGCGCGACGGCCGGCAGTGCCTCGCCAAACCACACCACGCCGGGACGGCACAGGCCTTCCGGATGGTGCGGCGAAGGAGGTGGGCTGCCGCTGGTTCGCGCCAGATACGCATCCTCGACGACCTGGCGGGTGCGGTGACATTCGGTGCGCATGATCGACCCGTGCAGCTCGATCACGTCCTGGTTGCCGGCCCGCTGGTGCAGCCCGTCCACGTTCTGGGTGATCACCGTGGTGGGTTTGTAAGCCTGCAGCCGGGTGAGTGCGTGGTGGCCGGCGTTCGGTTCCACCTCCTGCACCTTCTCCCGGCGCTCCAGATACCAGCGCCAGACCAGCTCCGGATCCCGGGCAAACGCCTCCGGCGTTGCCAGATCCTCCGGCCGGTAGCTGGCCCAAAGGCCACTCTGGGCATCGCGAAAGGTGGGAATGCCGCTCTCAGCGGAGATGCCGGCGCCGGTCAGCACGGAAATGTTCCTGGCGCGCTTGAGGGCGGTCACCGCCCGCTCTAGCTGCACAACCGCTAAACCTCCCGGGGTTCGGCGCTACGGGCTTTCACCGCAGCGACTTGATAGCGTCGTCCAGTCCGCGCAGGGACAGGGGGAACATGCGGTCTTCCATCAGCTCCTGCACCATCTGCACTGACGGCGTATAGGCCCAGCGCTTCTGCGGCTCCGGATTGAGCCAGACCGCCTTGGGGTAGTGGGCCAGCAGGCGCTGGATCCAGACCGCTCCGGCTTCCTCATTCCAATGTTCGATGGAGCCCCCCGGGTAGCTGATCTCGTACGGGCTCATAGTGGCATCGCCGACAAAAACCAGCTTGTAGTCCGGGCCGTACTTGTGGATCACTTCGTACAGCCCGATCCGCTCGGCGTGGCGCCGCCGGTTGTCCTTCCAGAAACCCTCGTACACAAAGTTGTGGAAGTAGAAGTATTCCAGGTGCTTAAACTCGCTGCGGGCAGCGGAAAACAGCTCTTCACAGATCCGCACGTGGTCATCCATGGAGCCGCCCACGTCGAGGCAAAGCAGCACCTTAATGGCGTTGTGCCGCTCGGGCACCATACGGATGTCGAGCAGCCCGCCATTGCGGGCGGTGCTGGAAATGGTGTCGGGCAGATCGAGCTGATCCGCGGCGCCTTCCCGGGCAAAGCGGCGCAGTTTGCGCAGGGCAATCTTGATGTTACGGGTGCCGAGCTGCACCGTGTCATCGAGGTTGCGAAAGTCGCGCCGGTCCCACACCTTGACCGCGCGGCGGTGGCGGCTTTCGCCCTGACCGATGCGCACGCCCTCCGGGTTGTAGCCATAGGCGCCAAACGGTGAGGTGCCCGCGGTGCCGATCATTTTGCTGCCGCCCTGGTGGCGTTTTTCCTGCTCCTTCAGGCGCTCCGCGAGGGCCTTCATCAGTTCGTCGAAACCGCCCATGGCCTCAATTTTCTGCCGCTCCTCCTCGCTCAGGTGAAGCTCCGCCAGACGGCGCAGCCAGTCCTCCGGCAGCGCCTCGCTGCCGAGGCCGGCCAGGGCCTGCTCGATACCCTGGAAATGGGCGGAAAAGACCCGATCAAAGCGGTCAAAATGGGCTTCGTCTTTAACGAGACAGGAGCGGCTCAGGTAGTAAAACGTGTCAACACTCTCCGCGGCGAGGCCCTGCTTCATTGATTCATGCAGCGTCAGCAGTTCGGTCAGCGAAGCCTTGAGGCCCGCCTCCCGCAGCATAAAAAAGAACTTCAGCAGCACGTCAGCGGCGGTTGCGCCGGTCCAGGAACACCAGCTGCTCAAACAGGTGCACGTCCTGTTCGTTTTTTAACAGCGCGCCGTAGAGCGGCGGGATCGCCTTGCGCTGATCCTCCGTGCGCAGTGCTTCCGGCGGAATGTCCTCCGCCAGCAGCAGCTTGATCCAGTCCAGCAGCTCCGAGGTGCTGGGCTTTTTCTTGAGCCCCGGCACTTCGCGCACTTTGTAAAAGGCGGTCAGCGCTTCGTTCAGCAGCGTCTTTTTCAGGCCCGGATAGTGCATCTCCACAATCTGCGCCATGGTGTCTTCATCCGGAAACTGGATGTAGTGGAAAAAGCAGCGCCGCAAAAATGCATCCGGCAGTTCTTTTTCGTTGTTGCTGGTGATGATCACGATCGGGCGGTGCTCAGCCTTCACCGTTTCCTGGGTCTCGTAGACAAAAAACGCCATCTGATCGAGCTCGAGCAGCAGGTCGTTGGGGAACTCGATGTCGGCCTTATCAATCTCGTCGATGAGCAGCACCGGCTGCTCTTCCGCGGTGAAGGCCTCCCACAGCTTGCCCTTCATGATGTAGTTGCTGATGTCGTGGACCTTGTCATCGCCGAGCTGGCTGTCCCGCAGCCGCGCCACCGCGTCGTATTCGTACAGGCCCTGCTGGGCCTTGGTGGTGGACTTGATGTGCCACTCGATAATGGGCTTGCCCAGCGAATCGGCCACCTCGTAGGCCAGCTGTGTTTTCCCGGTGCCCGGTTCACCCTTCACGAGGATCGGCCGTTCCAAGGTGACCCCGGCGTTAACCGCGGTTTTGAGATCGTCGGTGGCGAGGTAGCGTTGGGTGCTGTCGAAGCGTTCGGCCATGGGGTCCTGATTCTCTGGGGGCAGCCGCGCATTTCGGCACGGCTGCCGGTAAACGTCAAGCGATTCGCGGGCGGAGCTTGGCACGCCTTGCTGACCCCTCGCTTACGCCGGGGGATGCTCAGCTGGGGAGTGCGGCGTAGCCGAGCTCCGCCAGCTGCTGATTCACCTTTTTGACCAGGCGCCGGGGCAGCGTGGACCAGGGCTGGGCCTGGCCGACCCCAACGGACCCGGTGTCCACACGGGTTCGCTTGTAGGCACTTGCGTCGCCCGGCCCCTGCTGGGGCGGGCTGCGGTAAATGGCATCGGCCCAGTCGTCCGGACCCGGCAGCTCCAGCGCCGTGGCCAGCGCCGTGAGGGCGGCCTGGGGATTGTCCACCAGGTCTTCGTAGCGGACTGAGGCGGCGGGCTGCGCAACGCTCCGCAGGGTGGCGGTTTTCTCAAGCCAGTAGCGGGTCAACGCTTCCAGGCGACTGTGAGGAAACGCATTCAGGTAAGGCTCAAAATCGAACCCATCGGCGCGCTCGGCAATCGCCCGGAGCCCCGAATCCACCATGTCCGCGGCGTGGCGATAGAGCAGTACCACCCGGGCATCGGGAAACACAGCCTTGAGCATGTCCAGGTGGTTGACCGAAGTGACCGATTTTTCGCAAAACACCTCCTTCCCGGAAGCCGCCAGCGGCGGTGCAATAATTGCGTCGACCTGCTCCCGCACCCGGGCCGCCACGCCCTGCCAAAAGGCGTCGTCGCCGACGCCGTCATCGCGCAGCACGCCCTCGGTCCACATCAGCCGCTGGCATAGCGTCAGCAGATGCAGCTCCGGGGGCGACCAGACCTGCGGATGGGCATTCATCGCCAGCCGCAGCAGCGTAGAGCCGGAGCGGGCGCAGGACACGATGAACACCGGGGCAGCCATAAAGACCCTCTAGCGCGGCGCGGCGTCAGGCGGCGTCCAGCGCCTGATTGATGTCCGCCAGGATATCGTCGATATGCTCGATGCCCACGGAGATCCGCACCAGGTCTTCCGATACACCCGCCGCCTCCAGTTCCTCGCCGCTGAGCTGGCGATGGGTGGTGGAGGCCGGGTGGCACGCAAGAGATTTGGCATCGCCGATGTTGACCAGCCGCACGATCAGCTTCAGCGCATCAATAAACCGGGCGCCGGCCGCGGCGCCGCCTTCGATGCCAAAACTCAAGATGCCGGCAGCTTTGCCGCTGCAGTACTTCTCCGTCAGCGCGTGGTGGGGATGGTCCGGCAGGCCGGCGTAGCGCACCCAGTTCACCTTGCTGTGGGACTGAAGGTGCTGCGCTACCGCGAGCGCGTTCTCGCAGTGGCGGTCCATGCGCAGCGGCAGCGTTTCCACCCCCTGCAGTACCAGAAAGCTCGAATGGGGGGAAATGGCTGCCCCCATGTTGCGTAGCGGCACCACCCGGGCGCGGCCGATAAACGCCGCCTCGCCCAGGGCTTCGGTGTACACCACGCCGTGGTAAGACGGGTCCGGCTGGTTGAATTTGGGGAAACGCTGGGGGTGATCGGCCCAGGGAAACTTACCGGAGTCGATCAGCACGCCGCCGATGGTGGTGCCGTGGCCCCCGAGATATTTGGTCAGGGAATGCACCACGATGTCGGCGCCGTGTTCAAACGGCCGGCACAGATAGGGGGAGGGCACCGTGTTGTCGACAATCAGCGGCACCCCCGCGGCGTGGGCCACTTCTGCCATGGCGCTCAGGTCCGCAATGTTGCCCGCCGGATTGCCGATCGACTCGCAGAAAACCGCCTTGGTACGGTCGTCGATCTTGGCGGCCAGGGCGTCCAGATCGTTGGCGGCAATAAACCGCGTCTCGATGCCAAACCCGGGCAGGGTGTGGGCAAACAGATTGTAGGTGCCGCCGTAAAGGGAAGCCGTGGACACGATGTTGTCGCCCTGTTCGGCCACCGTCATCACGGCGTACGTGATGGCGGACATGCCCGAGGAAAGAGCGAGGCCGCCGATGCCGCCTTCCATCGCCGCCAGCCGCTGCTCCAGCACCGCGTTGGTGGGATTCATGATCCGGGTATAGATGTTGCCTTCTTCCTTGAGATCAAACAGGTCGGCGCCGTGCTGGGTGTCGCGAAACGCGTAGGAGGTGGTCATGTAGACGGGCACTGCGACCGCATTGGTGGTCGGGTCCGGCTCGTAGCCGGCATGAATGGCAAGGGTTTCCAGTTTCATGGGAAGGTTCCTTTGTTCGAACTCAAACGTTGCACAGAATGGGTTGCAGCCACTGGCTGATGGCGGCTTCCTCTTTGAGAAAGGCGTCGTGGCCGTAGATGGATGGAATCGTTGTGAGGTGGCCTTCGGTCAGCCGGTCCTCAAGCTCCTGCATCAGGGTTGGCGGCGCGACAAAATCGGTCGCAAAGGCGAGCAGGTGCACCGGCAGGCCGATGCGCTCGGGTTCCACGCGCAGGCTGTCGATAGAGCTGGAGAGAGTCAGATACGCCTGCGGGTCGAAGGCATCGGCAAATGCGTCGCCGCGGGAAAAAAGATAGTCCTCCACCGCGAAGCTCAGCGGCTCCCCGGGCGCCGGGGCAGGATCAAAACGGGTTTCAAATTCCTCATTGGAGCGGTAGGTGGCCATGCCGATGGCCCGGGCGAGGCGCAGCCCGTCGCGCACCTGGCCGTTCTTTAATCCGGCGCGTACCGCCTCCCGCTGGATGCAGCGCAGCGCGGTGGCCATCGCCGGCGGGCGGTGGGCGGCGCCGAGCACCGCCGCCCGGTGCAGCCGGCCCGGGGCCTGCGCCGCCAGCTGCAGCGCCACCATGCCGCCGTAGGAAGAGCCTATGAAGCAGCCCAGGGTGTCGATCTGCTGGGCATCCAGCAGCCGCTCGACGCAGCGGGCCTGATCCCCCGGCGTCAGCGCCCGGGGCCAGCCGTCGCTGTTGCGGGGCCCGGTGGTGGCCGCGTTGCCGCCCAGAAAGTCCATCCCGAGCACCCGAAGCTGATCGGTGTCCACCGCCTTGCCGGCGCCGACAAACGGTTCCCACCAGCCCGGCGCGGGATCGCCTGCATGGCTGGCGACGTGGCGCGTGGCGGAGATGCCGCCCATAACCGCCACCACCGGCGCGTCGACCGGGCCGGTGAGTTCATAGGCGATCGTGACCGGCGCAAGGCACTCGCCCGAGTCAAGCTCCAGGTGATCCAGGGTAACGGTGGGGGGCACCCGGTCGGGTGGCAGGGAATGGCTCATCTATCGGATTGTGTTCCCGCAGGATTTGGCACCTTGCCGCGGTCAGCGGCGGGTTGCCCCAGCGTCGTCGGGCCTGTTCCCTCGACTGGTCTTTATGAGTGAGCGGCATCGTGGCAGTTATGCCGAGGCCGGTCAAGGCAGCGCCTCGCCGCCCGCCGGGTGCACCCAGCACAACTTCTGGTTCACGTTCTCTGCTCGCGACTGGGCGATAATAAGGACCGCGAGCTGGAGTTTTTTTCTTGATTCCCATCAAAGACGACAATCCACACTTTCTGCCGCCGATCGTGACCATCGCGCTGATCGCCGTGAACATCGGCGTCTGGCTTGCGGTGCAGGGTTTCGGCACCGAGCCAGGTCTGTCCCGATCTATCTGCACCCTGGGGCTGATCCCCGCCGACGTGCTGGGCACCAGTCCGAGCGGACCGCCGGTGTGTCCGCCGGTGGGCAAAGGCTGGCTGACGGTGCTGACCAGCATGTTTATGCACGGCGGGTGGATGCACATCATCGGCAACCTCTGGTTTCTCTGGATCTTCGGCAACAACGTGGAGGACTCCATGGGCCACGTCCGGTTCGCCGTCTTTTATCTGCTCTGCGGCGTTGCCGCGGCCGCCGCCCAGGCGATTGCGGACCCGGGTTCTACCGTGCCTATGGTGGGCGCCTCCGGCGCGATCGGCGGCGTGATGGGCGCCTATATCGTGTTGTATCCCCGGGTAAACGTGCACATGCTGCTGTTCCTGGGATTTTTTGTGACCACCTTTGCGGTGCCGGCGATTCTGATGCTGGGCTACTGGCTGCTGATCCAGGTGCTGGGGGGCTTTACGCAAAGCGGCGGTGGCGGCGTGGCCTTCTGGGCCCACATCGGCGGCTTTGCGGCGGGCGCGATTTTGATCTTCGTATTCAAAAAAGCCGAGCTGCTGGAGCGCCACCCGTTTCACGGCTGGCGGCGCCAGGTCACACCGACGCGCAGTTGGCGCCGAATTCGCTAGCGGATCTGATCCGGGCTAGGCGGCGTTATTGAGCCTTGCGGCAGCCTCCGTGAGCACGGCCGGGTCTTTGGCAAAGCAAAGGCGCAGCAGCCGCTGCGCCGGCGGCGATTGGTAGAAAACGGAAACCGGGATGGTGGCCACGCCGACTTCCCGGGTCAGCCGCTCCGCCAGCGTTTGGTCCGGTTCGTCGGAAAGGGCGCTGTAGTCAACCGTCTGAAAGTAGGTACCGGCGCAGGGCAGCAGCTTCAGCGGTCCGGGCCGCAGCTCGGCAGCCAGATGGTCGCGCCGCTCCTGATAAAAGCGCCCCAGGTTGTCCAGAAAATCCGGTTCTGAGCGAATGAACTCCGCCAGGCCAAGCTGCACCGGGTGCACCACGCAGAACTGACAAAACTGGTGCACCTTACGGAATTCTGCCGTGAGCTGCGGCGGCGCTGCCAGATAGCCCACTTTCCAGCCGGTCGCGTGGAAAGACTTGCCAAAGGAGAAAACGGCCAGGGAGCGGCCCGCCAGCTCCGGATGGGTCAGCACCGTTGCGTGTTTTCGGCCCTCAAAAACCACGTGTTCGTAGACCTCGTCGCTCAGGACAAAAATCTCCCGGCCGGCGGTGCGGGCAGCGAGCTCGTTAAGATCCTCGACGGACCAGACGCTTCCGGTCGGGTTGTGCGGCGAGTTGACGATCACCAGGCGGGTGGCGGGGGACAGGGCCTCGCTGAATCGATCCCAGTCGACGCTGAAATCGGGCGCAAGGAGCGGCAGATGGCGGGTGCGGCCACCGGCGAGCTTCACCGCCGGCGCGTAGGAGTCGTAGGCCGGATCGAACACGATCACCTCGTCGCCGGGTCGCACCAGCGTATGAATCGCACAGAACAGCGCCTCGGTGGCGCCGGGCGTCACCGTGATCTCGGTTGCCGGGTCAAGCTGCGGCCCGTAGTGCCGCTCGATCTGCTCCGCGATCGCTTCCAGCAGTGCCGGCGCGCCGGCCATGGGGGCATATTGATTCGGCCCGCCGGCAAAGTACCGGGCCACGGCGTCGGTGAGCCCGGCGGGCGGAGAGAAGTCCGGAAAGCCCTGGGACAGATTTAGGGCGTCACAGTCGGCAGCGAGCTTTGACATGACGGTAAAAATGGTGGTCCCGACCTCGGGAAGTTTCGACTCAAGCACTTAGGGAGGGGTTCTCCGGCCACGACGGGTTGGGATTATGGCAACATGCGGTCGGTTTTGCCCAATCAGTGTCCTGTGGCATTAATTCATTGAATGATGACGCGCGTCACAAGGCCTGTGGGTAGGTGCAGCCCGCCGTGCGCGCCCTTAGGGTGGTCCCAAATCGCCAACCGCCGGGTTGCATCCCTTGGCAAGGGACCACCCTTGCCGGCGGAATGCGCCTTGCTGTTGGCGATTTCGGACTCATCATCATTCAATGAATTAACGCCACAGGATACTAGTGCCATCGTGAAAAAACTGCTGAAGTGGGCGGGTATCGCCCTGGGTGTATTTGCGCTTGCCGGCGGTCTGTTTCTTGCCCAGACCTGGTACGGGAAACCCCTCACCATCAATCTCTTTTTTGCCCGCACGGCGCTCAAGTTTGCCCTCGAGAGTCCGGAGATGCTGACCAGCCTGCACGTGCTGGAGAATATCGGCATCGAAGGCCATAACGCGCGGCTCGACGATGCCAGCCTGGCGGCCGGCCTGCGCACCTACCAGCGCGTGATCGATGCCCACAAGACGCTGCTGAGCTACGACGATGAGGACCTTAGCGAAGCGGACCTGATGTCGAAGCGGGTGGCGCTTTCGCTGCTGGATATTGCCGTGGAGGGGGAACAGTTTCGCTTCCACAACTACCCGGTAAACCAGATGTTTGGCGTGCAGAACGGTTTTCCGTCTTTTATGGAGTCGTCGCACCAGATCCACGATCTCGGCGACGCGGAAGACTATCTGTCGCGCCTCGGGGAGGTGCCGCGAAAGTTTGGCCAGGTGGTCGAGGGGCTGCGCTATCGCGAGGCGCAGGGGATTCTGCCGCCGCAGTTTGTGATTGACCGGGTGCTGACGGAGATGCGGGATTTTGTCGCCACACGGCCGGCGGATAACATTCTGCTGACCGCGCTGGAAGAGAAGTTATCCGAGGCAGAGCTTCCGTCCGAAGACGCGGAGACCCTGCTGGCAGCCGCCGCCACAGCCATTGATGAGCAGGTTTATCCAGCCTATCAGCAGCTCATCGATTATTTTGTCGAACTGGACGATCGGGTGGATGCCAGCAACGGGGTCTGGGCGTTGCCCAACGGTGATGCCTACTATCGGCTGGCGATTCGATTTTTCACCACCACCGACCTCGAGCCCGACTACATCCACGAGTTTGGTCTGCGCGAGGTGGATCGGATACAGGCGGAGATTCTCGCGGTGCTGGACGGCGAAGGCTGGGACGTGAGCGATGGTTTTCAGGGAGCCATCGATCGCTTTTCTTCCGACCCGTCTCATTACTACTCCGACAATGGGGAAGGGCGGGATCAGATTCTGGATGATTACCGGGCCATGATCGAGGAGATCAACGCCGGTCTCGATCCCTACTTCGACGTGCGGCCGAAATCAGCGGTGGAAGTAAAGCGGGTCCCCGAATTCCGGGAAGCGACGGCGCCGGGGGCCTACTACAGCGGGCCGGCAATTGATGGCTCGAGACCGGGCACCTTCTACGCCAACCTTTACGACATCAAAGCCACGCCGCGTTTCGGCATGCGCACGCTGGCCTATCACGAAGCGGTACCTGGGCATCACTTTCAGATTGCCATTCAGCAGGAGCTGAAGGGTATTCCGTTTTTCCGGCGGCTCATTCCGTTTACCGCCTACGCGGAGGGCTGGGCCCTCTACGCCGAGCGGCTGGCCTGGGAAGCCGGTTTTCAGAACAACCCCTACGACAACATCGGGCGGCTGCAGGCGGAGCTGTTCCGGGCCGTGCGGCTGGTGGTGGACACGGGTATCCACCACCACCGCTGGACCCGGGAGGCGGCCATCGACTACATGCTCGCCAACACGGGTATGGCCCGGTCGGACGTCGTGTCGGAGATCGAGCGGTATTTTGTGATGCCCGGCCAGGCGCTGGCTTACAAAATCGGCATGACCCGCATTCTGGAACTGCGGGCAAAGGCGCGGGAGGCGCTCGGCGAAAAGTTTGACATCCGCCAGTTCCACAACGTGGTGCTGACCAACGGGTCGGTGCCCCTGACGATCCTCGAGGAGCTGGTCGACGACTACATCGCGCAGACCCTCGCCAGCTAACCCGGCCGCGGGGCCGGGCTAGCCGGTTGCCCAGCCCGCCCGGCTTACCGAACCACGTGCCAGGTGGTCTGGCGCCCGGCGAGGTAGCGCACCGCCTCGCCGTCAAATACCGCATCCTGCTCCAGCTTGATCTGCACCAGTTCGCCGTTCCACTCCGGCACGGCCGTTTTAATATTGCCCTCAATGGCGTAAACGGTGTTGGCGTAAAGCGGCCAGTCGCCGCGGATCGGTGTGGGGCCCTGGTTGTCCCACATGCCGATGGTGGGTCCCGGTGCGTGGCCAAAATGGCCCAGCGGGTGGGTGTAGATGCTGCCGTTGATGTCGAGGCGGTCCTGCTGCGCCCGGGCCGCGGCCAGAATCTCATTCCCGGTTTTGCCCGCCACGTATTCGCCGGTGAGCACGTCCTGCCACTGATTGCCTACCGCCAGCGCGGCTTTCAGGCCTTGCGGCACGTCAGTCTCCCCCGGCGCCAGCACGTAGCCCATCTCCTGGGTGTCGGTGCACAGCCGCAGGTAGCAGATGCCCACGTCCGTATGCAGCACGTCACCCCGCTGGATGGCCACGTCATTGCGGCCAAAAAACGGTGCCTCCGGGTCCGTATTGAAGCCCGGTCGCTGAACGTTTACGTAGGGCTGAAACCAGGGTCGCAGGCCGAGCGCTTCAAAGCGTTCACGAATGTACCAGGCCACGTCCGCCGGCATCGTGACCCCAGGCGTGATGACCTGATCAGAAAAGGCTTCGCTGATCACGGCCCGGGCGATGGCTACGGCCTGCGGATAGACCTGCAGCTCCGCTTCGGAGCGCGTTTCCAACCAGCGGATCGCGAGATCTTCGGCGCTTTTCAGGCGGTCGTGCAGGCGCTTGGGCAGGGCCGTCAGCAGCCGCTTTTCCAGCGCCGCAGACAGACCGTCCGCCACCGGCCAATGGTCGCTCACATTGATGCCGATCGTCTTCGGGTTGCGCTGCGCAATAATCTCGGCAAGGCGCTGCCACTGGGCATCCAGATCACCCCCTTCCCACTCGGTTTCGTAGAAGTCCCGGATGGGATAGCGGCTGACGGTAAACCGCTCCAGCCCGCCTCGTTCGCCACGATCGTGAAACACCAGCATGGTGGTTCGGCGGGCGGCGAAAACCGGTTCCGGAACCAGCGTCAGGTAGACCGGGTCTTCGTTGTATTCGCGGTTGATCACCACCCAAAAGTCGATGCCGGTTTCGCGCATCAGCTGGGGAAGAAGATTGTCGAGGCGATCGCGCAGCAGATTGCTTATCGGCGCGACCCGCTCGCGGAACGGCAGTACAACCGGTGGCTGCTTGATCTCCCGGCCCTGGCTGAACGCGTCGGATGGATCGCTGTTGGCGAAGGAGACCGTCGAGGTGAGCAGCGTGCACAGCAGCAACGGGCGTAGCGGGAGGGCAGGGAAGTGACGCATAGCAATTCAACCGTGGGGTAATTCCGCCATCGTAGTACAGGGCGCAGGGGTGTCCAACCGCCGGGGCGACCGGGGGCCGGGGCCGGGACAGAAGGCGGGCTGCCGGGCCGCCCCCGGGAGCGTTTTTAGAAGACGAACGTGGTGACGACCCAGAGGGCGCCTAGCAGCACGGCGACAAACTGCAGGAACCGACTGTAGTCGAGCAGATCATTTTCGCGTGCCAATTTGTCCGGCGGTTCAGCAAAAAACGTCGGCGACAGGTACACGTGGCAACCGGTGACCAGGCCGGCAACCACGAGCAGCAGCAGCTCGAGCCCCTTGCGCTCCAGCACCCAGGCCAGAACCAGGGCACAGACGATCACGATCGTCATGCCGGCGGGCTGGGGTTTGATCCAGTCATAGCGTTTGCTGGCCAGTTCTTCCGGGTCCACCGTTTATCCTCAAACCGGCCCCGGACGGGGCCGCAGCAGGGTCAACATAGCCGGCGATTGACCGCGCAACAACTGTCAATCAGCCGATGACAGGCTCCGTGGTCGCTGCGTCAGGGCACGATGGAGCTGGGCCAGATCGAAGGGTTTTCTGAGGACCCGGATGCCCAGCTGGCTGAGTTCGACAAAGGCCGGGTGCTGATCAAAAGCGCTGGTAACCACCAGCGACACGTGGGGAAACGCCTGGGTAAGCTCCCGGAGAAAGTGAGTGTTTTCGCCCTCCGCGAGGGTGACATCGAGCAAAATAATATCTGGCGGCACTTCGCGGGTTCTCAGCGCCTCGCGCAGGTCATCCAGTCCTGCCACCACGGTGGCGGACAGTTCCAGATGCTGAGCCGCCGCCTGCAAGAGCCGGCGCACGGGATCGGACGGGTCCGCCGCCAGCAGATGTTGTCCCGCCACCGCCGCCGGAGCGCCGTGTTCCTCGGGTGCTTCGCGGGATTCAATCCACGGCAGCACGATGTGCACGGCGCCCGCTTCGGGATCTTCCGACTGCTCCAGCCGGCCGCCATGCGCCTGGGCAATCTCCGCAGCGAGGGCCCGGGCGAGCTCGGCTTCGGGCCAGCAGTGCCAAGGGGTAGACGGGGGCCCGGCGTCTCCGTTGGCATGGGTCGGTCGGACCGAAAGCCGGACGACATCGTCGTCACTGCGGCGCAGCTGCACCAGCACCGAACCTCCCTCGTCGCCAAATTCTGCGGCGCTGACGATAAGAAACATGAGCGCCTGGCGCAGCTGCACGGCGTCGGCGCACACCCAGACGCTGTGGTCGTCCAGGCTCAGGGACAGGCGCGTGCCGGCCGGCACCGCCGGGCGCAGCATGCCCACGACGTGCTCGAGCAGCGACGACAGATCCAGCGGCTGCAGCCGCGGCGGGCTGCCACCGGTGAGCATCACCAGCTGGTGGGTCAACTCCGCCGCCAGGCTGGCGGCGCTGAAGACGTTCTGTATCTGTTCGGTGCCGCTGCTCGCTTCGCTCGCCAGCAGGCTGCAGTGACCCTGGATGGCCGTGAGGTGATTTCCGAGCTGCTGCGCCACGTGCACCGCAAGGCCGGGTGTCCGCGCCGCCGGCGGCTGGCGCCGCTGCTCCAGCTCCACTTCCACCAGCCCTGCCAGCTCGGTGAGCAGGGTGCCCTCGGCGACGGAGAATTCCCGCGGCTGGGTGTCCATCAGGCACAGCGTACCGAGCGGCTGGTTGCCGACCACCAACGGTGCGCCGGCGTAAAATCTCAGGTGCGGCGCAGCGCAAACCAGCGCGTGGTTGCGGGTCAGGTCGTCTTTGTGTGTGTCGGTGACGATACGCAGGCGGTTGTCCTGCACCGTGCTGCCGCAGAAGCCAGCTGACAGCGGCTGCGAGCCCGTGTCCATGCCCTGAGCGGATTTGAAAAAGAATCGGGTGTCGTCCATCAGCGTGATACAGCTGACGGGAACGCTAAACAATCGGGTACAGGCGCTGGTTATCGCATCGAACGCCGCTTCCGGCGGCGTATCGAGAATGGCCAGGCTGCGAAGCATCGCCACGCGGGCATCCGCTGAACTCATTCAGAGGTCTCTCGTCGTGAGCCGTCCTGAAGGCGCGGAAGCACCTGCCCATCCCTGGATGCCGATTGTCACCTGTTGCCGGCGGTTTAGGCAACGTGGAGAAAATCCAGTCTAAACATCGGGATTTTTGCCCAATCTCTCGTGCATGATCGGGCTGGTGGTCGTGTACTGGAGATGGACTTTCTGGTCCGGATTCAGCTGCTGCTTGATCGCAAATGCGGCAAGCGCTGCCTCGTGAAAACCGGACAGAATCAGCTTCTTTTTACCGGGGTAGGTATTGATGTCTCCGACGGCATAAATCCCCGGCACAGAGGTCTGAAATTTTTCCGTATCCACCGGCACAGATTTTCGCTGCAGTTCGATGTTCCACTCCGCGATGGGACCCAGCTTGGGGGCGAGGCCGAAAAAGACGAGGGCCGCATCGGCCGTTACGGTGCCAAGGTCATTGCCGTCCCGATCGGCAAGGCTGACGGAAACAAGCTGCCCGTCCTCACTGGTGAACTGGGTGGCCCGGGCCTTCTCGTACACATCGATACGCCCGGCCGAGGCAAGCGCCCGCATGCGCTCCACCGAAACGTCCATCGCCCGGTATTCGTCGCGGCGGTGCACCAGGGTGATGTGTTCCGCTTTGTCCTCAAGCGCCAGCAGCCAATCCAGCGCCGAATCACCGCCGCCAAAGATCACTAGTTTTTTGCCCGCGAAGTCGTCGGGGTTTTTCACTCGGTATTGCAGGCTGGAGAATTCGATGTCTTCAACGCCGGCGGCGCGAATACGCCGCGGTTGGAAGGAGCCGAGGCCGCCGGCGATGACCACCGCGCCGCAGTCGAAAGACTGACCGGCGGCTGTTTCCACGTAGAACCGGTCGCCGGTCGGCTTGACCTGCGTCACCTCCTGGCCAAGGTGAAAGCCGGCGCCGAAAGGCTCAATCTGCTTCATCAGCGAATCGATCAGCTCCCGACCGGTGCACTCCGGTACCGCGGGGATGTCGTAGATCGGCTTGTCCGGGTAGAGTTCGATACACTGACCGCCAGCTTCCCGAATTGAGTCCACCACCTCGGCCTTCAGGCCGAGCAGGCCCAGTTCGAAAACCTGAAACAGGCCGCAGGGACCCGCGCCGACTATTACAACGTCAGTTTGAATGGTTGCCAAATGTGGTCTCCAGCTTGTGCTTGGGCGGTATCGGAAGCGCAACTTAGCATGAAAACGCAGACGGCGGTGGCCAAGGTGCAGATAACTTGAAATCGTTGGTGGAACAGGTGGTTGCGCTCTGTTACGAGGTTGGAGATGAGCTTAGGCGGCAGCAAAACAGCAATCTGGTCGTGCAGCGCAAGGGTGACGCCACGCCGGTGACCGAAGCCGACCTCAAAGCTCACGACATGCTGGAGGCTGCGCTACCGCAGCTGGAGGGGATACCGGTGCTTTCGGAGGAAAGTCAGCAGGTGGTCGCCCGGCGGCGGCGAAGCTGGAGCCAGTTCTGGCTGGTCGATCCGCTTGATGGCACCTTCCAGTACATTCGCGGCAAACCCGACTACACCATCAACGTGGCGCTGGTAGACGGCGGCCAACCGGTGCTCGGGGTCGTGCTGGCGCCGGCCCCGGGTGCCTGCGGGTCCGCCGCGGTGGGGACGGCGGCCCACTCCCGCCGCCCCCTGGGAGCCCCCGAGCAGAGCGCCGTGGCGCCGGCGCCGGCGCCGCTGCGGGTTGCCTTGTCCGGCCGCCGCGGCGGTGATCGGGAAGCGCAGCTGCTCCAGGCGCTGGAGCCTTTTGCGGTGGTCGACCGGGGCGGCGCGATCAAGTCCTGCCTGGTGGCGCAGGGGCAGGCGGATCTTTATCCGCGAATTGGTCCAACCTACGAGTGGGACTCGGCGGCGGCCCAGTGCGTGGTCGAGCGAGCCGGCGGGCAGCTGACCGATTTGAACTTTGCGCCGCTGCGCTACAACCAGCGAGACGAGGTGATGAATCCTGACTTTCTGGTCTTTGGAGACCCCGCGGTGGCGGACCGCGTGCGACGAATCATTGACGCACCGGGGTTTCCCGCTGCTACCATGGCGCCATGAGCGTAAAGCACACTTTCAAAGCGTCCGTGGACGCGGTTTTTGAGTACCTGACGGATCCGGATTTTCTGGTCCAGCGATGTGAGGATCTGGGCGATCTGGAGTCCAGCTACGAGGTATCCGAGGATGACGACTACATCTACGTCTCCGGCACCCGGGTGACCCGCACCGAGCTACCCGGGTTTCTGGCCAAGCTGTTTGACGCACAGCAGCACATTGCCATCGAAGAGCAATGGCAGGGCGACAGCGACCGGATGGAAGCCACCTACCACATGAAGAGTGATGGGCAGCCTGCCGAGGTGGCCGCCACCATCGTGCTCGAGGCCAAAGGTAAGGGGTGCCAGTACACCATCGATCACACCCCGACGGTCAACCTACCGCTGATCGGCGGCAAGGCTGCAAAATTTCTGCTATCCGAAACTGAAAAGGTGGCGCTGAAGGAGCTTGAGTACCTGGCCGAGCACCTTTAAATCCGCCCAACCCGCAAAGAGGCCTACTATGAATCACGCACTTACCCTGACTTCCTCTGCCGCCATCGTGCTGCTGCTGGCCGCTTGCGGCGGCGAGCCGGCGGATACGGCAGCAACCGACGCACCTGCGGCGGACGCCACAGCGGCTGCCGATCCTGCCCCAGCCCCGGCGGCGGAGCCCGCGGCCCCGGCCGGGCCGTCTCTGGACGCTATTCTCGATGCCCAGCCGGAGGACGTGCAGGCCCGCTTTGCCTGGCGCAATCCGAAGGAAACGCTGGAGTTCTTTGGCGTTGAGCCGGGCATGACGGTGGTGGAAGCGCTGCCCGGGGGCGGCTGGTACAGCAAAATCCTGCTGCCGTTTATTGGCGACGAAGGCCACCTGATCGGGGTGAACTACAACGCTTCCATGTGGCCCTTGTTTGGCTTTTTCAGCGACGAGCAGCTCGCCGAGGCTGAGGTCTGGACCGACACCTGGCCGACGGAGGCCGGTGGCTGGACCGACAGCGGCGCCGAAATCAGCGCCTACGAATTTGGCGAGGTGGCCGCAGACGCCCACGGCACGGCGGACGTGGTGCTGCTGGTGCGGGCGCTGCACAACCTCAATCGCTTTGAGGGTGACGGGGGCTATTTCAGTCAGGCTGCCACCGACGTGTTTGACCTGCTGAAGCCCGGCGGCGTGCTCGGCGTGGTGCAGCACCAGGCGCCGGATGAGTGGGGTGAGGATCGCACCGACGGCAGCCGCGGCTATCTGAACAAAGCCTGGCTGATTGCGCAGATGGAGTCGGCCGGTTTCGTGCTGGAGGGAGAATCCGGCATCAATCACAATCACAACGACCAGCCCGGAGACAACGACGTGGTCTGGCGGCTGCCGCCGACGCTGGCCACCTCCCGGGATAACGAGGAGCTGCGTAAGGAGCTGCAGGCGGTGGGCGAGTCCAACCGCATGACGCTGAAATTCCGCAAGCCGTCCTGATTTTCTGTTCCGCGTAACCCGGCGAGCGCCGGGTTACGCGGGACCTCAGTCGGACTGGAGCGCCCGCACCGGGTCGAGGCGCGCGGCGGACACCGCCGGGTACACCCCAAATCCGATCGCAATGGTCATGCACACCAGCACGGCCACCAGCACCACCAGCGGCGACCAGGCCACCGCCCACCCGGCAAAGGTGGCAATACTGTAGGCCAGCGCGATACCCAGCACCACGCCAGCGGCGGCGCCGAGCAGGGCAATCACGGCTGCTTCCACCAGAAACTGGCGAATGATGTCGCGCTCCCGGGCGCCGACGGCGCGCAGCAGACCAATTTCTCCTTTCCGCTCCATCACGCTGGCGAGCATGATGTTCATAATGCCGATGCCGCCGACAAGGAGCGAGATACCGGCCACCGCTGACATGACGATGGTGAAAATGCGCTGGGTCTGCTGATGCTGCGCCAGCAGCCGGGCCGGCACGGTGATGTCGTAGTCGTTCTGGGCGGAGTGGCGCCGCTCCAGCAGATGGTTCATGGCGCGGGCGGCAAGGGCCGGGTCCGTGTTTCCAGCCAGGCGGACCTTAAGCTCATCCAGTTCGCCGCTGAGATCTTCTCGCTTCAATCGGCTTAAGCCGGTCTGCAGCGGCAAAAATATCTGGTTGGCCTCGCCACCTACGTCACGCCCCTCAAATTGCTGGTCTGGCAGCTGCCGGTCCCGCAGAACGCCGATCACGCGCAGCCACAGATGATTGACCTTGATGTGCTGATCCAGGGCACCGCCGTTTGGGAACAGTTCCCGGGCCGCGCCGCTCCCGAGTACCGCAACCTGCTCAAACTGGCGATCTTCGTCACCGGTGAACAGACGTCCCCGGGCTGCTTCCAGGCTGGACAGCTGAAAGTAATCCGGGCTCACCGCCTGCACCGTGGCGGTGCTCTCACCGTCGGCGCTGAACAGGCTCCAGGTGCGAAAGGTGCGGCTGCCGGCCCAGCCTTCAACAAAGGGCAGCGTTTGGCCGATGGCCTCCGCGTCTCGACGGTTAAGTCCCGCGGAGTACTTGCGCACCTCCTTGATCGTCTCGCTGTCCAGTTCCCGCGCCTCGATAATCAGGTTGCGCAAGCCCATGCCTTCGATCAATTCCAGGGCCTGGCGCTGGCCCCCCTCGCTAACAGCCAGCATGGCGATTACGGCGCCGACGCCAAAGATCATGCCGAGCAGGGTGAGGGCGGTACGCATGCGGTGGTGGGCCAGCTGGCCGAGGGCCTGCCGGCCGTCCATCACAATTGGGTGGGCCAGGGTCGCGGTGCTCATCCAGCCTGCTCCGGCGGTGCAATCAGACTGACGCGGTCGCCGCGTTCAAGCCCGGTGAGCACCTCCACCAGATTGGGGCTGCGACGCCCCAGCGTCACGCTCCGTTTGCTGGTGCTGCCGCCGTTGATGACGAATACGTGGGCGTGCTCCTTGTCGCCGTAGACTGCCTGGGACGGAACCACCAGCGCGTCGTTGAGCTCGCCGGTGACAACGCGTGCCCGAAGCTGTCCACCAACCCGCATCAGCTCCGGGTCGACGTCGATAATTTTCACCTCGACGACAAAAAACTTCTGCGGGTTGGCGCGGGTCCGCGGGCTCGCTACGGGAGAGACGGAGGTGACCTCACCGGCAAATTCCCGGGTGGTGTCCGCGTCCAGCCGCAGCTGCGCGACCTGGCCCGCTGCCAGGCCAACCGCGTCCGCTTCGGGCACATATATTCTGGCTTTGACTTTGCCCTTTACCGGAAGCAGGCCAACCGGCGAACCAGGAAATACAGATTTTCCCTTACCCAGTTTTTCTCCCCAGGGCGTGCGGGCATACACGAACGTGCCGTCCGCCGGGCTGCGAACCTCCATCATATTTAGCGCCAACCGCTGCTTGTCGAGCTTCGACTGCTCGCCATCACGTTCGGCGCGAATAAGATTCTGCTCCGCGTCTATGCGCTGATCGAAGGTGTCTGCCTCCCAGTCCAGGTAGCTTGCCTGCACATCAAGATAGGCCACGTCCGCCAGCGCGTCGATAATCTCATTGCGGCTGAACAGGGTTTGGTCAGCGCTGGCAAACGTCTCGGTGATGATGCGTTCGCCGGCCACCCGCTCACTGTCGTGGCCGATGCGGGTGCGTTGCACCCCCCCGTCGCGCTCGGACCCGGCCAGTTTGAACTCGGACTTGGCCACGTTCAGCGCCGACAGCTCTTGATCGAGCTTGATCTGCACGTCGTCGAAGCGCGCGATCACCTCGCCGGCCTTCACCTCCGAATACTCCGGCGCCATCCAGGCAATGTTGAAGCGCATCCGCACCGAGGCCGGTACGGTGATCGGCAAGGATTCGGAGGCGACCAGCTCGCCCTCGGCGCTGATCTCGAAAGCGAGATCAGCCGGCACCATTTCCACCATCGGGATTTGCCGGTCGCTAGACTGGCAGCCGGCCAACGCCAGGGCCAGCACCCCAGCGACGGCGGCGCGGAGAAGCCGCATCACAGTGCCACCTCCGCGCCGGAATTAAGACCGGCAGACACGATCCGCTGTCCATCGCTCGCCGGTCCCAGGGTCACCGGGGTCCAGCCCTGACCTTTCACCTCAAGGCCCGGCATACCTTCCCGGTAGCGCAGCGCCGATTCGGGCACGGCCAGGGCGCCACGAACCGTTTCGATCTGCAGCGTAACTTTGGCCGACATGCCCGGCCGCAGGTCGGCAATGGCGGATTCCGGCAGGGTGATTCGCACGTCCCGCACCAGCGCCTGGGAAAACTGCGACTGGCGCCGCACGATGCGTGCGACATCCGTCACCTCGCCCCGCACCTCGGTGCCGCCGGCGGCGTCGATGACCACCTCCGCCGACTGTCCTACGGCGATGCGGGCGGCAGCAAACTCCGGCACTTCGGCCTGAATCATGAGGTCGTCGGTGCTGGCCAGCTCCATGACCACCATGCCCGGGTTAACTGCATCGTTGGCGTCCAGCTTCTGGCCCTGATGGTCGGTACCGATGATCACCAGTCCATCCCGGGGCGCGCGAATGGTAAAGGAGTCCAGCTCCTGCTGGGCGCCGGAGAGTTCGCTTTCCAGCCGGGTCACATCCGCTTCGAGCTCGGCTTTGCGTCCCCGGCGCACGCGGTCTGTGAGCACCACGCGCTCCTTCATCGACTCATGCAGGGCCAGGGCCAGGCGCTTCTGTTCAAGGAGCTTCTGGTATTCCAGGCTGGCGTAGACCTCTTCGTTGACGTCGGCTTTCCGACTGGCTTTGTCTGCCTCGCTGCGAGCCGCCTCAAGGTCCACAATTTCCTCTTCGATCTCCCGGGCCTGGGTCTCGAGCAGCGACTCAAGCTCCGAGCGCTTGGCATTCAGCTCGGCGGTCAACGCCCGTACCCGGTCATCGGATGCGCTGGCATCAAACTTCGCGAGTACGTCGCCTTCGGCAACGCGGGATCCTTCCGCGGCCAGCTGGGTGATGCTGATGCGCCAGCTGCGGCTGGGCGGCGGACCGAACCGCAGGGCGTCGGCGGACGCGACGATGCCGCTTGCCTCGACCGTGATCGGCCGATCCGTAGCGTCCACGGTGATCCACTCCTGCGCTAGGGCGCCAAGGGGTACCGCTGTGAGGCACGTTAAAAGGAGCATGAATCGGATCATGATGACTGATCTCCGTTGGGTTCCCCCTTCACGCTCATGCCGGGCATGACCCGCTCGGGCAGGGCGGTGACGGGTCGGGCGATCACCTCAAAATAGCCGCCAGGACTCCAGTCCTGGCGCTCGGTGGCCTGGCTGGACGCCCAGCTCACCTCCGCGTCGAAAGGCTCCAGCCCCTGCGCGTCGGCGGTGATCGTGAGGCGCAGGCCCGGGCGCAGTTTGCGAATGTCCGCTTCGTGAACCCAGAACTTGACCTGCAGGTCTTCCCGGGATGCGACCTGGGCGATTTCAAAGCCACCGTAGTGAGTTTCCCCGGGGAAGATCTTTCTTCCGGTGAAGGGATTGCTTCCGTAGAGCACAAAACCCGGTTTGCTGGCTTTGATCTGGGTGGCCTCCAGCGCCGCGCGGATGCGTTCATGGCGGGAGTTGGCTTGCTCCACCTCAAGCGCCGTTTCGGCTTTCACATCGTCCAGGGCCTGTCGAGCGTTGAGCAGCTGTGCCTCAAAGCGGATCAGCTCCCGCTGCCAGATCTCCAGGGCCAGCTGGTAGCGCTCGTAATCAAGCCGGGCAATAGTCTCTTCCGGGATGACGGCGTCCAGCTCCGCAAGCCTCACCTGCGATCTGGCTTCGGTCACCGCCCGCTCCGCGTCCATCACCTCAAGCGCCTTCTCATCAACTCGGCGCGCCGCAGAAAGGCGGGTTTTTTCAAGATCGGTGCGGGTCTGTTCTTCCCGGGAAATGAGATCACCCGGATCCAGCCGGACCACAACGTCGCCAACCGCTACCTGGCTGCCTTCCACGGCCATCCATTCGATGCGCCGCTGCCAGGCGCCGGGCAGGGAGGGCATCTCGATAGTCTGGGCCTGCACGTCCTCCACCACGCCGGTCAGCAGCGGCTGGGCCAGTGCGACGGCGGGCGGCAGGGTGAGTAGGCCGCCGAAGGTGATGGCAGCAGCCCGCAGGCGGGCCGGGGCTTTAGTGAACACGTCGGTCCTCCTCAATCTTGCCGTCGCGCATGGCGATCACGCGGCCGGCGTGGGCGGCAATTTCATCTTCGTGGGTCACCATGACGATGGTCTGGCCGCCGGCGTTAAGCTCTTCGAACAGCGTCATGATTTCCTCAGATGTTTTCGAATCCAGGTTTCCGGTAGGTTCGTCCGCCAGCAGCAGCGGTGGGTTGTTAACCAGCGACCGGGCGATGGCGACGCGCTGGCGCTGGCCGCCGGACAGCTGATTGGGCCGATGATCCAGGCGATCGCCAAGACCCAATCGCTCCAGCGTGGTCTCCGCCCGGCTCCGGGCCCCGCTGTGCTCGCCATAGCGCAGCGGCAGCAGCACGTTCTCGAGCGCATTTAGCCGGGGAAGCAGGTGAAAACTCTGAAAAACAAAACCGATATTCTGGTTACGCACCCCGGACAGGGCGTCATCGTCCAGATCCGATACCTCCTGGTCCTGCAGCCGATAAGTGCCTGCGTCGGGCGTGTCGAGGCAGCCCAGGATATTCATCAGCGTAGATTTGCCGGAACCGGAAGGCCCCATAACGGCCACAAATTCGCCGGCATTTACCTGTAGGTCAACGCCATCAAGGGCGCGCACCAGGCTATCCCCAACCTGGAAATGGCGCGCAAGTTGTTGAGTTGTAATCATGAAAGCAGGCACTCAAACCTGGGTCAGCACAAGGAGTATCAGCCGCCGGGGGTTCAGGCTGCGTGAATTCCGTCAACCTATTTGACGCCGACAGGGGCCGACTGGTTACCACCCTCAGGCATTTTTTTCTGCTTCGGCGGGCATATCCTCGGCAAAAACCAGCAGGTAACCATCCGGATCGAGCACTGCCAGCTCCCGCATGCCGTAGTACTCCCGCTCCTCCGGGCCGTGGGCCAGCCTGGCCCCGGCGCGCACGAGCTGTTCGTGGAGCTCATCGATGGCGTCGCACCAGAAATAGGCGTCCCAGCAGTCCGGGCCGTTGGGTGCCGGCGGTTTGCCTTCGGCCTGATTGAGCATCACCACAAAGCCGCCATGGTCAGGCATCGCAAAGCACGGCGGCTCACCCCAGATGTTGGGCTCGCGGAAACCGAGCATGTCAACGTAGAACCGCACCGACCGCATCAGGTTGGACACAAAAAAATGTGGAGCGGATGCCTGTACTTTCATCATCGAGACCCATTCGCTGATACCGCGGGAATTCTGCCACCCCGGGCAAAGCTGCTGCAGTGACGAAAGGAATGGGCCGCTGCGGTCGGGCCGGCACTTCCTACCCATTGAATCGGCGGGGTTTCCGCTACAATTCTCCGCAGCCGGGCGACCTTTCGCCTGGGTCCCGGGATAGGCAACTGGATGATCTGATGCGTTACCAGTTCACCGAATGTGAGGTAGATCTGGGTCGTCGTGAGCTTCGGCGGCAGGGCGAGCTCGTGCCACTGCAGCCGCGGGTTTTTGACCTGCTGGTGTACCTGCTCTCCCACCGCGATCGCGCCATCAGCAAAGACGAACTGCAGGATGAGGTGTGGGCCGGCAGCATCGTGTCGGAAACGGCCCTGACCCGGGCTCTGATGAAAGCGCGCAAGGCGGTCGGTGACGATGCAGACCAGCAGCGCGTGCTGAAAACCGTGCACGGCCACGGCTATCGCTTCGTGGCGGAGCTCACCGAAACTGAGCCTGCGCCAACGGCTGCACCAAGCGACACCGCCGCAGCGCCGGCCCCGGCCGATGAGGCGTCGCCGCCCGCCAGCCGCAACTGGATCGGCGTGCTGGGCGCTACCGCCATGCTTGCGCTGGCGGCGCTGGCGTTTGTGCTGCTCAGCCGCCCCAGTGACGGCGGCGATCTGAGAGTCGGCGTGCTTCCGGTCATGAATCTGACCGGCTCCGGCGAGTTCGACTGGGCGCCGCTGGGGCTCATGAGCCTCGTCAATAAAGTCATTTCCGAAAGCGGTGGCCCGGCCGTCGTGTCCTCCGGCGAGATGGCGGGTCTGAATCTGACCTTCGCAGACCCGGCCACGCCGGAACCCGGACTGCTGGACAAGCTGCGCGGCGAACTGAAGACCACCCATCTGCTGGCAGCGGCGCTGCGCCGGCGAGGCTCGGAGCTGGTGCTGGACTATGTGGTGCACCGGGCTGACGGCCAGTCGCCGGTGCGTCGCCTGCTTGGGGGCAATCCGGCGCAGCTTGCCCAGACCATGACCCGGGAGGTGCTGGCAACGCTGCCGAATGCCGGTGCGCGGCGGGAAGTTCGCGTAGTGTCCGGCAACCAGTTTGCCGCCGAAGCCTACGCCAAAGGCCTGGCGCTCCAGCTGGAGGGCCGGGTGGAGGAGGCACGAAATCTCTTTGAGGTCTCGGTGGCCGAGGACCCCGAGGCGTTCTGGCCTCGCTATGAGCTTGGTCTGACCATGCGCCGGCTAGCGACCACCGAGGCGGACTACGAGAAGGCGCTGAGCTTCGCTGAGTCGATGCTGGGCCTGGCGGAAGAAGAGCCGGGCGGCAAAGCGCTGGTGGCGGTACATAACGCCATCGCCCAGATCCACGCCCGCCTGGGCGACCGAAAAGCTGCGGAAGAAAACTATACGCAGGCGTTAGCGGTTGCCACCGAGCGCGGCGAGCGGGCGCAGCTGCCGACGGTGCTCGTCAACCTCTCGATCCTCGCGCGGGGCGATGAGCGTTATGAGGATGCCCGGGGACACCTTTACCGGGCGCAGGAAATCAACGAGCAGCTTGGCCGGGACCCAGGCGGGCACATTCCCCATTCGCTGGGCCAGATCGATCTGGCGGAGGGCAACTATGAAGCGGCGGCGAATCACTACCGGACCGCCCTGAGGTTGTTTCGGGAGAACAACCGGCGGCGGGAGCAGGCCAGTTCCCTGTCGGCCCTGGCGCGGGTGCTGCTGCGCCTGGGACGCTTCAGCGAAGCGGACGCGATGCTCACCGATTCGTTGACCCTCCGGCGGGAGCTGGACCATCTGATCGGCGTGGTTGACACACTGCTGACTCGCGCGGAACTGGAGATTGCCCGGGGCGATTTCGATCGCGCGGCCGGTGCGGCACGGGAAGCTCAGGAAGGGGCTGCCAGCCTGGGATCGCAAAGGCGCCAGGAGGTTGCCCTAGGGGCTCTGTACCGGGCGCGGCTGCTGGACCGGGATTTTGCAGAGGCGGCGGCCGTTTGGGAAACGTGGCGCGAGCTGGATCCTGAGCTGGAAGAGAGCTGGAACGGCCAGCTCGTGCAGGGTGAAGCGGCGCGCATCGAGGGGCGGCTGACGGATGCGCTGACCCTGGCGGAAAAGCTGATCGATCAGGCCGTGACGCTGGACCGGGCGGACCGAGAGGTGCAGGCGCTGGCGCTGAAGGCCCGGGCCAGCCATGACGCGGGAGATCCGGAGACGCCGCAGGCCTACCGGGCCGCATTGGCGGTAGCGCGGGGTCAGAACAACAACCTGCGTCTGGGCACGCTCCTGCTCCGGACCGCAGACTGGCATCTGGACCAGGGCGACCCCGAGGCGGCGGCGCCGGTGCTGGCGGAGCTGGCGGTGCTGCATCCGGATTGGCCTCGGGTCGCTACGCTGAGAGCCCGGCTTGCGTATGCCCGGGGCGAGGTGGACGCGGCGCGGGAGGCCATGGCGGCGGCAAGATCGGCCGCCGGAAGCGCCTGGGATCAAGAGTCGGAGAGCTGGTATCAGGAAGTGGTCGGCGATTCCGCGGGCAACTGAGCTCTCAGCGCGCAGGCCGGCTGGTGGTTTCCAGCAGCATGAGGTCGATCTGCCAGCTTACAAAGCGGGACACGTAAAGTGTCGCGCCGTCGGCACTGGCCCCGAGGCTCACGCCGATCGTGTTGGGCACCGGCACGTCCAGCACCTGCGATTCACCCTCGGCCAGCGCGACGCGCTTGACCTTCTCTTCCGCAACCAGGAACAGGTTGGATCCGCCGAGGGTCCAGTGGCCGGGCCGCCCCGGGTCCAGCCCCGGCAGACGGGACCAGGCCCCGGCCGGAGATCGGATGTCCAGGCTGCCGGCGCCCTGCCGGGCCAGCACCACGTAGCCGGCCGCGCTGCTCTCCAGCCGTTCGTAACGATCTGATCGCAGTCGGGTGGCCTCGCCGTCTTGCCAGGCAAACAGGCCGGGACCTTCCGGGTCCGCGCCGATGATCAGCAGTCCGCCGGCCGGCCCGTTCGGATCCAGCGCCACTTCCGCCGGCTGCAGCGCGCCAAGCGACACCTGCGACGCAGAACCCTGTGTAGTTACCGACCAGAGGGAAGAACCCTGCTCGTCGTAGGCCACCAGGTAGAGCTGCTCGGCGCCGGCCCAGACCGGTCGCGTAACCCGGCCACGCTCAGGCGTAAACAGGCGCCGCGGCGCGCTGCCGTCCGGGTTGCTCACCCACAGGGCGGGCTTGCCGCTGCGCGTGGATACAAAAGCCAGCTTCAGCTCATCGCCCGATAGGCGGGGATGGTTGTCATAGCGCTCCGACTGCACCGCCCAGTCGGTTTGGCCATCGGCCCAGCGCAGAATATCGGCACGGTAGGACGGCCGCTCGTAAACCACCCGGGACCCGCTGTCGGCGCGGCGGCCGGCCAGGCGCAGGCCGCCGGCCAGCTGCAGCGGTTGCCAGCGCTGCTCCGCCGGGCGCAGCAGCCACAGTTCCCGGGGACCGCCCCGGTCGCTGGATAAAATCAGCGTGTCGCGATCGACCCAGTCCGCGTCAAAAACCATCTGGTGATCGCGGGTGAGGGCGATGGGCTGGGGGCTGCCTGAATCCAGGCGGAACAGTTCCCCCACCACGCCATCACTGCGCACAAAAACGACCGCACCGTCGGGCCCGAAGCGGGGCAGCAGGTCGGTCGTTCCGGCGGGAGCTGCAGTCAGGCGGTCGACCTTACCGGAGGCAAGCGTCAGGCTGCGCAGGCCGCCTTCGCCTTCGAAAACGAGGACGTTCTGATCCTCGGACCAGGACAGGCCACCGGAGGCGTCCCGGCAGGGCACCGCGTGCAGCGGCGGATGACCAGGGGCGGAAGGTCGAGCAAAAACCTGCAGCACGCAGTCGTCGGCGTTCTGCTGCAGCGTGGCGATATGCTGCCGGGACGGCTGGGCAAAGCGGGCCGAGGCCGGCAGGGAAACGGTCTCCTGCTTCAGCGAAGCAAACTCAAGGCGCCGCGGCTCAAACCGACCGGTACCATCCGGGCGCCGCTTCATAAACCACACCGCCTCCGCGTCCACCGCGGGTCTCATGGCCGCTCCCTTAAACGCGGTGAGCCGCACAGGTGGCGCAAACTCGGGCCAGGTTGTCCCCAGCGTCGGCGGGGGCTGCCGGAACCACCAGGCGCCGAGCACGGCACCGGCAACGAGCCCGCCGACCCACCACAGGGCCCGGGGCCGGCGGCCGGGGTGGGTGGCCAGCAGACGATAGCCGCGGCGGGGAATCGTCTCGACAAAGCGCGGCTGCCGCGCGTCATCCCCCAGGGCTTCCCGGATCTCATTGATGACCCGGGACAGACCCTCATCGCTGAGGCCCGCCGCCCCCGTCAGCGCCTGTCGGCGCACCACGGCTCCCGGCTGGGCCGCCAGCGCGCTGAGCACGGCGGCAGCTTTCGGCGTCAGGCGGGTGCGGTCGCGGCCCTGCAGCAGTTCGTGGGCGTCCGGATTGAAGGTCCAGGCGCCGATGGTGACGGGTCCGCTGCTCACCGGAGGCAACCCACTGGCAATCTGAAAAAACGTTCGAATTCAGCGTTTTGAAGAAAACCCGAAGAAAAACCCCAGACGGTCAGCAGGACTTGTGGGCCGGTCAGGATCAGCATGGGCCCATCATAGAAAAAAGGAGACATGGGCGTGCAGCATCGAGCATTTTTCTGCCCCTTGGTTTTGGCCGCCGTTTCGATCGGCGGCGGCCCAGCAGGGGCCCAGTCCTGCGATGAACAATTGTTGGTGAGCGGCTACAACTCCGACAACGTCCACGTGTTTGACCTCTGTGGCGGCGGGTTTGACGGCCTGCTGGACAGCGGCGGCCGGCTTGACGGAACCCAGGCGGTGCGGCGGGTCGGGAACCATCTTTTTGTGGCCAGCGAAGAAAACAACCGCGTGGTGCGCTACCAGGCCGCCACGCTCGACTTTGTCGACATTTTTGCTGACACCACCGCGGTCCAGATTCCAAAGCCGACGTCGCTGGCTGCGGATGCCAGCGGCGATCTTTACGTGGCCGGGTTCGACACGCCGGCGGTGGCCAAGCTCGACGGGTCGACCGGCGAGCTGCTCCAGCGCTGGGATCTAACGGGCCAGATCAGCGGCATTGACGCGGGCATGATTGTGGATCAGCGCGGGCGCCTGCTGCTGCCTGGTTTTAACTCCAGCAACGTGATTGCCATTGATCTGGCAGGCGGCGGGGTGTCCGAGCTCATCAGCGCCGGCTCCGGGGGGCTCAATGCGGCCCGGGTGATTCATGAAGACCCGGACCGCAACAGGCTGCTGGTGACGGGCTGGCGCAGCAACCGGGTGCATGCCTTCAGCTACGACGGGGACCCGATCGAAGACGTGATTGTGCGCGCCAACCCCAGCGGCCTGGATCTGGACGCGGACGGAAACATCCTGCTGACGTCGGACCAGCAGGCGCGGGTGATTCGCTACAGCCCCACCGGCGAGCAGCTGGACGTGGTGGTGGACGTGGGGGAAGGCGGCATTCTCGGCGCCACCTTTCTTCAGGTGAGCGGCAGCCAGCAGGGCGTTTCCCTGGCTCAGGCTGATCAGTCCTGGCTCATCGGGGTCGGGACCTTTACCGAACAGGTGCTGACGGCGGAGCTGGTGATCACCGACGGGGCTCGCTTTGGCGCTGACTTTGATCCAGCCGCCGTGCAGCGGATTGCCTGGGGATCGGTGGAATTTGAACTCACCGGCTGTGACAGTGCCGAGTATCGCTGGAGCAGTCTGGATGCGGCCTACGGCACCGGAGGATACCCGGTGCTGCGGATTGCGCCCAACCTGGCCAGCGCCAGCTGTGCCAGCGATGGGCTTGATTCAAGCGCGGCCCAGGGCACCTGGTTTGGCGGCGCCGAGCGGGACGGGGAGGGGCTGCTGATCGACGTGCTGGACGCGGAGCGGGCGGTGATTACCGTCTACACCTACCGGCCCTGATACGCGCCGCGCACGGCTAGCGCAGCAGTCGGTCGTTGGGCATCAGCGGGGTTGCCGTTGGTGGCGGCTGCAGATAGTAGCCCTTGTCGGTGATCGCCTGGCGCACCTCAGCGGCACTGGTGCGGGCCAGCTGCCGTCCCGGCGTGAGCTCCAACTCCAACACAAACTCTAGCTCTCCGAGCTGGTCGAGCAACGCCGCCGGTACCGCCTCAAAGCGATCCGCCGCGGCCACGTACAGGTAGGCGTCGGGTTTTTTGCAGCCTTTGTATACCGCGCAGGTGGTGGGCAGGGGAGTCGTCATGAGCGAGGGCGAGAGCCGGAAACCTCCATTGTGCCTGGCTGGGGTGCCAAGTGGCAGATGATAGGGACAATTTGCGCTGCTACCTTGAGCGCCACTTTCAAGGCCGGACAGCTCCTTCATGAAACGACGCTACAAGTTCGGACTGGCGCTGCTCACCATTTTGGTTGTGGCCGTCGGCGCGCTGGCCCTCACCGTCAGCTACACCAGCGCCTGCGAAACGCTGGAGCCGGCCACGGGCGGTGACACCTACGAGGCGGTACAGCACACGTGCTACGGGTCGCCGGAGGTGCTGCAGCTGACGCGGGTAGCCATGGCGCCGCTTGAGTCGAACGAGATTCGCGTGCGGGTTCGGTCCGCTGCGGTCAACCCGCTCGACTGGCACTACATGCGCGGCTCACCGTATCTGATGCGCCTGGGTTCCGGTTTGGGGCGCCCGGAAGATCCGAAGGCGGGTGTGGATTTTGCCGGTGAAGTAGAAGCGGTTGGAGATGCGGTCACCCGTTTCGCGCCCGGCGACCGGGTATTTGGGGGAGCCAGCGGCGCCTTCGCCGAGGTGCTGACGATCAACGAGGACCGGGCGGTCGCAAAGATCCCCGACGGTATTTCCTACGAGCAGATGGCGAGTTTTCCGATCGCCGCCATCACCGCGCTCCAGGCGCTGCGGGACCACGCCAACCTTCAAGCCGGCCAGCGCGTGCTGATCAACGGCGCTTCCGGTGGTGTCGGCACCTTTGCGGTGCAGATCGCCAAGGCGATGGGGGCGGAGGTGACCGGCGTCTGCAGCGATCGCAACGTAGCGATGGTGAAGTCCCTGGGCGCTGATCACGTGATCGACTACAAGACGACCAACTTTACCGAAGGTCAAGAGCGCTACGATGCCGTCATCGACATGGTGGGCAATCACAGCATGGGACGGGTGCTGGACGTGGTGGAGCCGACCGGAAAGGTGGTGCTGGTCGGCGGCGCAAAGGGCGACTGGATCGCACCCCTGGTCGGGCCGCTATCGGCGCTGCTGCGGGGGCCCTTTGTCGATCAGGAACTCAGCGTTGTGCTGGCCCAGATGAACGCTGCCGACCTTGAGGCGCTGGCGGAAATGGCGCAGGCCGGGCAGGTGCGCGCCGTCGTCGACCGCACCTACCCCCTGTCCCAGGTGGCCGAGGCGGTGGCCTACTCCGAAACGGGCCGTGCCCGGGGCAAGATACTGCTGGACCCCAGCGCCGGTTGACCCGGCGCGGTGTCAGCGACTCCGGGGATTGCTCTGGCGGTAGGTGGCGTAGGCGTTGAGAATAGAACGCTTGGCCGCCACCGACAGCCCGGTCTGGGGCGCCTTGGTGCTGCTTTCATCCAGCGCCACCACGATGGCGGCCGTGTTCAGCACGGCGCCAACCGCCGCGCCGGCGTCGTCAAACACAAACCGGATACCCTGGCCCCCGCGACTGTTCAAAAGGTCAAAGTCATACGTGAGGGTGTTACCGCCGGACTGAGGGAAAAACACGGCGTAGGTGCCGCTCTCGCTCAGCAGCGAAAAGCCGATGTTGCCATTGCTGTCGGCCACGTCCACGGTGACCTGGCCGTCGACCTGGCCGCGGTTGTTGCTAAAAATCCAGCTGTCCCCGCTCTGATTCTGACCGTTGTCCTGATCGCCAAACCAGACCTTGACCTGGGCGCCGCTCAGCACGCTCACCCGATCGGCCTCCGCGTAGGCAAAGCGGATCAGCACAAAGTCGTCAAGATTGAGCGAGGGAGACTGCATGGTGATGCGCAGCGCCGGCTGGCCGTTATTGCGTCCAAAGCTGGCGCTGAACGTTCCCGCGGCGTTGGTATCGCTGCCGTTGGCCCGGGTCACAAACAGCTGGCCGCTGAAATCCAGGTTGTCGCCCAGGGTGGCCTGTTCGCTGATCAGGGTGTAAAAGGTGGGTTCGCCACCGTCGTCGTAGCCGTAGACGGCACCGAAGAGCACCCCTTTCTGCACGTCAAACGAAAAGCCCCAGCCGGCCAGTTCGGGGTTCCAGTAGATGCCCTGAATGTCCGCATGGAAGTGATAGGTCTGCGCCACGCCCATTGGAGTGAACACGATGAGCAGCGCAGCAAGTAGCGTTTTACGAATCATGGGCCTCTCCTTTTGCCTCGAGGAAAGCATAGCAGGGCGGAGCGACAAAACTGTGACGACTTGCACCGGGTATCTGCCATCGGCACGCTGGGTTGATGCGGGAAAAACTTGAGCGCGCCTACGTCGAGACGGACTACGTGGTGTGCACCCACCCGGCACCGTTGCTACTGCGTATCGGCCAGCGGTGCGCAGACCTCAGCGGGCTGTATGACCAGCATGGCAGCCGCCGCGGGGTGCTGGTAACCGGGTGGAACCCGGGCAGCCGCCTCAGTTCCGCCGACGACAACCGGCGGGCCAACGAGCGGCTTAAGACCGCGCTCGTCGGTCGCAGCCCGGTCGTGTTTGCCGCGGAGGGACGCGGGCGCCGGGGGGATTGGCCGCCGGAGGCCAGCTTTTTTGCTCTGGGCTGGTCGCGCCGGGCCTCCCGGGACCTCGGTGCGAGGTTTGCACAGAACGCGGTAGTGTGGGTCGGCCCGGCTCAGATTCCCGAGCTTCTCTGGTGCCGCGGTGACGCCCCGCGGGCGGTCTCCCCGGACGTCGAAAAACGCCGCTGAGGTGGTGCGCAGGACCCTGTATTTCCTATACTAAACCTCTGGGAAGCACCGCTGGGATTCCAGGCTATTTTCGGCTCCCAGCCTCGCATTATTCCTTGCCCGTCGGTCAATACACAGGGAGCATTCATGTCGGACGCGCTGCGGATACATCCGCGTTTTCAGGCTTTTGTGGAGCAGGAACTCCTGCCGGAGCTGGATATCGATCCACCGAGGTATTGGCAAGGTGTCAGGCAGATCATCGAAGACCTGACGCCGGAGAACCGGTCTCTGCTGGCGCGGCGCGACGCGCTCCAGTCGCGAATCGACCAATGGCATGCCGATCATCCGGCCGGCGCCTATGAAATGTCGACGTATCGCAGCTTCCTGAACGACATCGGCTATCTCGAGCCGCCGATTGATAACTTCACCATCGACACGCAGAACGTGGACCCGGAGATTGCGCTGGTTGCCGGACCCCAGCTGGTGGTGCCGGTGAGCAACGAGAGATTTGCGCTGAACGCGGCAAATGCCCGCTGGGGAAGCCTCTACGACGCGCTCTACGGTACCGATGTCATCGAGGAAGCGGACGGAAAGTCCCGCAGCGGCCCGTATAACCCAACGCGCGGGGCGGCGGTGATCGGTTACGCACAGCAGTTTCTCGATCGGGTTGTGCCGCTGGCGGTGCACACGCACCAGGACGTGATTCGCTACGAGGTGGACAAAAGCCAGTCGCCGGCACGTCTCGTTGTACACCTGGCCGGCGGCACGGTCACGGAGCTGGCGGACCCCCAGGCGTTCGCCGGCTTTGTAGAGGACGATATGGAGCAGCGCATTCTGCTGCGCCATCACGGCCTGCATCTGGAAATTGTGATCGATCCCAATCATCCCGTTGGGCAGGACTCGGCCGCCGACGTGGCGGACGTGGTGCTGGAGTCGGCGCTGACCACCATTCAGGACTGCGAGGACTCGGTGGCCGCGGTGGACGCGGAGGACAAGGTCAAGGTGTACCAGAACTGGCTTGGCCTCATGCGTGGCGATCTCAGCGCGACCTTTACCAAAGGGGGTGATGCGCTGACGCGGCGCCTGAATCCGGATCGGGAATACCGATCGCCGGAGGGGCAGACCTTTGCTCTGCCGGGCCGAAGCCTGCTGCTGGTGCGCAACGTGGGTCATCTGATGACCACCGACGCCGTCATCGACGCGCAGGGCGAGGAGGTTTTTGAGGGGCTGCTCGACGCCATCGTGACCGCCACCTGTGCCCTTTACGACCTGCGGGAGCTCGGCGATCGGCGCAATTCCCGCACGGGAAGTGTGTACATCGTTAAGCCCAAGATGCACGGTTCGGCCGAGGTTGCCTTTGCTGACCAGCTGTTTGCCCGGGTGGAAGATCTGCTGGGCCTTGCGCGCCACACGCTGAAGATCGGCGTGATGGACGAGGAACGCCGCACCACCGCCAACCTCAAGCAGTGTATTGAGAAGGTCCGGCATCGGCTGGTGTTTATCAATACGGGCTTTTTGGACCGCACCGGGGACGAAATCCACACCTCCATGACCGCCGGCGCCATGCTGCCGAAGGAGGCCATCAAGAGTGAGCCGTGGATTCAGGCCTATGAGGACTGGAACGTGGATGTCGGCATTGGCTGCGGCCTGCCGGGCCGGGCGCAGATCGGCAAAGGCATGTGGCCCAAACCGGACGAGATGCTGGAGATGGTGCACACCAAAGCCCAGCACCTGGAAGCGGGTGCCAGCTGCGCGTGGGTACCGTCACCGACAGCGGCAACGCTGCATGCCATGCATTATCACGAGGTTGACGTGGCGGCGCGGCAGCAGGCGCTTAAAGAGCGGGAGATGGCGAGCCTCGAGAATATTCTGTCACCGCCGTTTGGTGGTGGCACCGAGATTGAGCCGGCAGCATTGCAGGCGGAACTGGACAACAACGCCCAGGGCATCCTGGGCTACGTGGTGCGATGGATTGATCAGGGCGTCGGCTGCTCCAAGGTGCCGGACATCAACCACGTGGGCCTGATGGAAGACCGGGCAACGCTTCGCATCTCCAGCCAGCACATTGCCAACTGGCTGCACCACGGCATCTGCACCGAGGAGCAGGTGCTTGAGACTTTCCGGCGCATGGCATTGGTTGTCGACGAGCAAAACGCCGGCGACCCCACCTACCGGCCGATGGCGCCGGGCTATGACGGTATTGCGTTTAAGGCGGCCTGCGACCTGGCGCTGGAGGGGGCGGCCCAGCCCAATGGCTACACCGAACCGCTGCTGCATCAGTATCGCCGGGAGCTGAAAGCCCGGGCCGGCTGACCGTTCGACGGGCTGTGGGACGCTGCGATTCGACACCGCTCGGGATGCCCGATACGATCTGCTTAAGCGAGTCTTTCGGGGGAACCTAAATGAAACGACGGGACCTGCTGACCGGTGCCACCGCGCTGTCCGCCTGGCTGGCAACCGGCTGCCAGACGCTCCCCGCGTCGCCGGCGCCGTCACCGGCGGAGCTGATCCGGCTGAACGCCAACGAAAATCCTTATGGTCCCAGCCCCGCGGCGGTCAAGGCGGCCCACCGCGCAGCCGATCGCGGCGCCTACTATGGCTTTGCGGCACACGGGGAGCTGAGAACGGTTATCGCCGGGCAGCTCGGCACCGAACCCGACGCGATCACCCTGAGTACCGGCTCCAACGAGGTGCTCTGCGCGGCCATGGCCGCCTGGGGTGGCAGCGGTCACATCCTGGCGCCGGCGCTAACCTACTCGGCGCATTTGAATTACGCGGAGCGTACCGGCGTGACCGTGCGGCGTATTCCGATGGGCGGGGCGCAGGAGATTTCCCTGGCGGCCCTCGAGCAGGCGGTGGACGACGACACGGCGCTGGTTTACGTGTGTAACCCGAACAACCCGACGGGCATGAAGCTGGACACCGACGCGCTGCGGGATTTCTGCCGCCGCGTCGGCCGCCGGGCGGTGGTGCTGGTGGATGAAGCGTACGTGGAGCTGGATGCCGATCCGGAAGCCATGACCATGCTGGATCGGGTGGCCGCGGAGGACAACGTCATCATCACCCGGACCTTTTCCAAACTGCACGGCCTGGCCGGGCTGCGCATCGGGTATGCCGTGGCGCGACCCGATCTTCTCGTACGGATTCGGGAGCACGTGATGTCCTGGCCGAACGCCGCGGGCGTGGCGGCGGCCATCGCCAGCAGCCAGGACGCGGAGTTTCTAGCCTTCTCCCGGCGCAAAATAGCCGAGGGCCGGGGCATGATTGGGGACATTTTCCAGCGCAACGGTCTGAAATACCTCAATTCGCACACCAACTTTGTGCTGTCCCATGTTGGGGTCGATACGGCGCCGCTGCGCGAGAAGCTCCGGGAACGGGGCGTGCTGGTGACCGGCGGCTACAGTGGCTATGAAGACTGGCTGCGAGTCAGCGTTGGCCGGCTTGAGGATATCGAGACGTTCGGTCAGATTTTTGACGAAGTCTACGGTTAGAAAGCGATATGAGGGGTAGCACCATGAAGAAGCGGTTACTGCTTTGCCTGCTTGGCAGCCTTACGCTCAACGCGC
>JBCCVP010000006.1:0-77948 GCA_039195135.1 Pseudomonadota bacterium
CCGGCAGCTGCAATGGCCACGCCCTGACCCTGGATGGCGGAGAACTGGCGGGATGAGCGGCGGTCACGGTCGGCTGGCGCTGAAAACGTGGCTGGACCTGCTGCGCACCGCCAATCACATTAAGAAAGACATCGACAGTCGGCTGAAGACCCGCTTCGGTCAGTCCATCTCCCGCTTCGACGTGCTCTCCGCGCTGGACCGGGGGCCCGACGGCGGCCTGCGGGCCGGCGCCCTGTCCCGCCAGCTGGTCGTGAGCGAGGGCAATATCACCCAGCTCATGTCCCGGCTGCTGCGCGACGCCCTGGTGGAGCGGCACGCGGACCCGGCGGATGCCCGGGCCGTGATCTACGCGCTGACGCCCGAGGGGCGCAAGCTGTTCGCGCGCATGGCCAAGGCCCACCGCGGGTGGATCGAGGATATTTTCTCGGGCCTGAGCGCCAGCGATCTTGAGGGGATTCGCCAGCTGCTGGAGCAGATTCCCCCGCCCATTTCTGAGCAGGATGTTGCATGACTTTTGATCCCACCAGCTTCAAGCCGCAGCACTTTCTGTGGCGCTTCGACAACGGCGTCGCCACCGTTGCGCTCAACGTACCGGCGCAGAAGAATCCGCTGACTTTTGAGTCCTACGCAGAGCTGCGCGACACGTTTCGCGCACTGGTTTACGTGAAGGACGTCAAGGTGGTGGTCTTCGCCAGCACGGAAGGCAACTTCTGCTCTGGCGGTAACGTGCACGACATCATCGGGCCACTCACCAACATGGAGATGCCGGAGCTGCTGGACTTTACCCGCATGACCGGCGATCTGGTTAAGGCGATGCGCAGCTGCCCCCAGCCCGTCATCGCGGCCATCGACGGCATCAGCGCCGGCGCCGGCGCCATCATCGCCATGGCCTCCGACCTTCGGCTGGCCACGCCCGAGGTAAAAACCGCATTCTTATTTAATCGCGTGGGTCTGGCCGGCTGCGACATGGGCGCCTGCGCCATCCTGCCCCGCATCATCGGCCAGGGCCGGGCCAGTGATCTGCTGTATACCGGCCGCTCGCTGCGGGCCGAGGAAGGAGAGCGCTGGGGCTACTACAACCGCATCGTGGAGGCTGATGAGCTGGACGCGGAAGCGGCCAAGCTGGCGCGGCGGCTGGCCGACGGCCCCACCTTCGCCAACGGCATCACCAAAAACCAGCTCAATATGGAGTGGGACATGAGCCTGGATACGGCCATCGAAGCCGAAGCCCAGGCCCAGGCCATCTGCATGCAGACGCGGGATTTCGAACGCGCCTACCAGGCCTTCGTGAATCGCGAAAAAGTGAAGTTCGAAGGCAACTGACGTGGCGGATTCCAGTTTTCTGTCCTGGCCCTTTTTCGACGATGGGCACCGCACGCTGGCCCGGGAGCTGGACGAGTGGGCCCAGGCCACGCTGCCGCCGATCTGCGATACCGAAGCGGCGCATCACGATGTGGACAACACCTGCCGACAGCTGGTGCGGGCGCTGGGTGCGGACGGCTGGCTGCGCTATGCCGTGCCGGCTGCCTACGGTGGCGCCCACCCGGAGCTGGACGTGCGCTCCCTGTGCCTGATTCGCGAGACGCTCGCGCGCTATTCCGGCCTGGCGGACTTTGCCTTTGCCATGCAGGGCTTGGGATCCGGCGCCATCAGCACCGCAGGCTCGGAGGCGCTCAAGTCCCGCTACCTGCCCCGGGTTGCCAGCGGTGAGGCCATCGCCGCCTTCGCCCTGTCAGAAAAGGACGCGGGATCGGACGTGGCCGCGATGACCAGCAGCCTGAGCGGCGACGGCCCGGACGCGACGCTGAGCGGGGAAAAGACCTGGATCTCCAACGGCGGCATCGCCGATTTCTACACCGTGTTCGCCCGCCAGGCGCCCGACAGCAAGCGCCTGTCGGCGCTGGTGCTTGACGCTGACTCGCCCGGTTTGTCCATCGCCGAGCGGATTGACGTCATCGCCCCGCACCCGCTGGCCACCCTCAGCTTCGATGGCTCTCCCGTGCCGCCGGAACAGCGCATCGGCGAACCCGGCCGCGGCATGGGCATTGCCCTGGGTACCCTGGACATTTTTAGAACCACGGTGGGCGCCGCCGCGCTGGGTTTTGCCCGCCGGGCCCTCGACGAGGCTACCGGCCGCGCCCTGAACCGGCGCATGTTTGGCCAGACCCTGTCGGAATTGCCCATCGCCCAGGCGAGCCTGGCGGAAATGGCCCTGGATGTGGACGCTTCGGCGCTTCTGATCTACCGCTCCGCCTGGACCAAAGACTCAGGCGGCGGCCGCGTCACACGGGAGGCGGCCATGGCAAAACTCTTCGCGACGGACCAGGCCCAGCAGGTCATCGACAAAGCGGTGCAGCTATTCGGCGGTCTGGGCGTGACCCGCGGGGTCAAGGTAGAAGAGCTCTATCGCGAGATCCGGGCACTGCGAATATACGAAGGCGCCTCGGACGTGCAGAAGATTGTGATCGCCCGGGAACATTTGAAAGGCGCTCAGGAGTCGGACCATGCGTAAGCTGCTGCAGCCGCCGGGGTGGCCCCGGCCGAAAGGCTACGCCAACGGCATCGCCGCCCGCGGCACCCTGGTATTTACCGCTGGTGTCGTTGGCTGGGACGCGGAAGAGAATTTTGTGCACCAGGACCTGGCGGGCCAGTTTCGCCAAACCCTGGAAAACACCGTGGCCATCCTGCGCGAAGGCGGCGCCGCGCCGGAGCACATCGTGCGCATGACCTGGTACATCACCGACCGGGATGAATATGTCGACAACCTGGCCGCCATTGGTGCGGCTTGGCGCGAAGTCATGGGCAAAGTCTTCCCCTGCATCGCCTGCGTGCAGGTGGTAGCGCTGGTGGAAGAGGCGGCCAGGATCGAAATTGAAACCACCGCTGTGCTGCCGGACGAGGCGCCCGGGGAACAAGAGGAATCAAGCTGATGAAAATTGCTGTGCTTGGGGGAGGCCCGGGAGGCCTGTATTTCTCACTGCTGACCAAAAAGCGCCGGCCAGATGCAGAAATCCACGTTTACGAGCAGAACCGCGCCGATGATACGTTCGGCTTCGGCGTGGTTTTCTCCGACGAGACGCTGGATGAATTCCTAAGTGCCGATCCGGAGTCCTACGACACGGTGCGCGACAGCTTTGCCTACTGGACCGACATGGTGGTGCAGCGGGAAAGTCACCGCGCCGTCATTGGCGGTAACGGGTTTGCCGGCTGCAGCCGCATGACGCTGCTGCTGATTTTGCAGGAGCGCTGCAAAGAGGTGGGCGTCAACCTGCATTTCGAGCACCGCATCGACATCGAGCAGCTTGATGAGCTTTGCCGGGAAAACGATATCGTTGTAGACGCGGGCGGCATCAACAGCCCCATCCGCGAGCGTCATGCCGAAGCGTTTGGTGCAACCATCATCGAGCAGCGCAACAAATTCGCCTGGCTGGGGGCCAAAACCCAGCTGGACGCATTCACTTTCTTCTTTCGCAAAACGCCCCACGGCGTCATCGCCGCCCACACCTACCAGTACGAGGCGGGCCACTCCACCTGGGTGATGGAAACCACGCCGGAGTGCTGGTCCGCGAGCGGCTTCGGCGAGATGAACGAGGAAGAAAATGCCGCCGCGTTAAGCGATATTTTCGGCGAGGAGCTGAAGGGTGAGCGGATGATCACCAACCGGTCCCTGTGGCGCAACTTCCCCACCATCAGCTGCAAAAACTGGTCCCACGAAAACATCGTGCTGCTGGGCGACTGCAAGGCCACGGCCCACTGGTCCATCGGCTCCGGCACCAAGCTGGCCATGGAGTGTGCCATCGCCCTGTCGGACGCGGTGCTGGCGCATCCGGAGGATCCGCAGGCTGCTTTTAAGGTGTACGACGAGGTACGCCGGACGCCGGTGGAGATCATCCAGCACAATGCGGCGGTGTCCCTGCGCTGGTTTGAGAACATGGACCGGCACTATGAAAAATCGGACACGGCCTTTGCCTTCAGCGTGATGTCCCGGGCCAAATCGGTGGACTGGGACAACCTGAAGCTGCGCGACCCGCGCTTCCTGGCGCAGGCGGAAGCGGACTACTACGACCGGTTTGAGGCGGAAAGTGGCCTCGACGTGCGCAAGGAGGCCCCGACGCCCATGTTCACCCCGTTCCGGCTGCGCAAGATGCAGGTGGAAAACCGCGTCGTGATGGCCCCGATGGCCCAGTACCGGGCCGTGGACGGGCTGCCCCAGGACTGGCACTTTGCCCACCTATCCGCCCGGGCCATGGGCGGCGTCGGTCTGGTCTTCACCGAGATGACCTGCCCGGAGGCCGAAGCGCGCATCACCGACGCCTGCACGGGGCTTTGGAATGACGAACAGCAGGCCGCCTGGACGCGGCTGGTGACCTATATCCATAGCGAGACGCACAGCAAGGTGTGCCTGCAGCTTGGCCACGCCGGCCGCAAAGGTTCCACCCTGACGCCAGAACTGGGCATGGACCAGCCGAAGCCCGACAGCAACTGGCCGCTGGTCTCCGCCTCTCCCATCGCCTTTATCGAAGGCACCTCCCAGGTGCCCGCGGAACTCGATGCTGCCGGCATGGCGCGCATCACCGAGACGTTTGTGGCCTCGGCCCGGCGCGGCGCCGAAGCGGGCTTCGACATGCTTGAGCTGCACTGCGCCCACGGCTATCTCCTGGCGAGCTTCCTGTCGCCCCTTACCAACACCCGGGAGGATGAGTACGGTGGATCCGCCGCCAACCGTGCACGCTTCCCGCTGGAGTTGTTTGCAGCGGTGCGAGCCGTCTGGCCGGAGGAACGGCCCATGTCGGTGCGCCTGTCGTCCTCCGACTGGGCCCCCGGCGGGATCACCCTCGAGGACCTGACAGCAATTGGACTCGCGTTTAAAGCCGCCGGCGTCGACATTCTGCACGCCTCGTCCGGCGAAACGGTCAAATGGCAGAAGCCGGTCTGGGGACGCATGTGGCAGACGCCGTTCGCAGAACACCTTCGGCACACGGTGGAAATCCCCACCATCGCCGTCGGCGACATCACCACCGGCGCGCAGATCAACACCATCATCGCCGACGGCCGGGCAGATCTTTGCGCCATCGGCCGACCGCACCTGAACAACCCTTCGTTCACCCGACACGCGGCGGGGCACTATGGGGCAAAGAATCAGCGCTGGCCAATCCCCTATGCGTCGGGCTGCTATCAGCTCTACAACGAAGCGCGGAAAAACAACGAGAAGTTTCTCGAACTCGCGACCCGGGCCCGGCCCAATCGGCGCCACTACGAGTCCGCCGCCGAGTAAGACTCTCCGCTTCTGCGATGCTGCCCGGGATTTCGCCCGGGCAGCATTTCTCCCCACTTCGCTCCTGCCTGTCTCTCCCTGACGGCCCGGCCAACCCGCGAAAAGTGCTGAATTTGCTGGCGATTTGCCCGTCGGGAAGTTACGGATTGTTAAGCGTTTGGCGGCGTGACGGGGTTCACACTTTCCGCCGGCTGCCCGTGGCTAAATCATCGCGCGGAAGGATCCGCAGCAATATTTTTCTTCGAGGGACCGAAGACAGTGAACAAAATCATCATGTGGGTGGCTTGCCTCGCGGCGGTCGCCGGGGTCATCTTACTCACCGGAGCCAACCGCGCCGAACAAACCACCGTGATGCCGCTGCCGATTCCGGCTCCGGCGGTGGCCGAACCTTATATCGTCCAGGGAATGGACCTGGAGGAGGTACGCAGTCTGGTCACGGCGGTCGGCGGAACCGTCAGTAAGGAGCTGGGCATCATCAACGCCGTAGCCGCAGACCTGACGCCCGCCCAGCGCGCGGACCTGGCTGGTCGAGCGGGCATTCGACGAATCTACCGGGACACGGAAATCCATCCGGCCAGTAACCCAAGCGCGACCTTCTTCGACGAAGACGGGGGGTCGAAGACGGCGTGGCTGATCAACGCCGATCTAGCGCACTGGAGCGGCTTTACTGGCCGAGGCGTCACGGTGGCAATCATCGATTCGGGACTGACCGGCGATATCGGCCGATTCAAAAAAGGATTCGACGCAATCACGGGCAAGACCAAGTCGTCGCCGCCGAAAGATCGTAACGGTCACGGTACTCACATCGCCAGCATCATCGCCGAGGGCAACGACGAAAACGGCGACTCGGTCGGCATTGCTCCGGACGTCGACCTGGTCATCGTCAAAGCATTCACCAAGAAGGGTGTCAGCAAATATTCCCACGTGATCAGCGGCCTGGACTGGATTGTCTCCAATCCTTCGCTCAACGTTCGGATCGTCAACCTCTCGCTCACCGGCAAGGTCAGATCTCACTACTGGGACGATCCTCTGAACCAGGCGGTCATGGCCGCTTGGAAAAGTGGGATTGTTGTCGTGGCGGCCGCCGGTAACCGGGGCCCGAAGCCCATGACCATCGGCGTCCCCGGCAACGTGCCCTACATCGTGACGGTCGGCGCCATGTCGGACAATTACACGCCTTACGATACGCGGGACGACCGCGTCACCACCTTTTCCTCTGCCGGCCCCACCTTTGAGGGTTTCATCAAGCCCGACCTGGTTGCCCCGGGAGGACATATCGTTGCCAAAATGGACGGCACAGCGTGGCTGGCGAAGAAACACGCCAAGTACTTCCGCAAAGACAAAAACCGATTCGAAATGTCCGGCACATCCCAGGCAACCGCCGTCGTCTCCGGCGTCGCGGCGCTGATCCTTCAGCGAGAGCCGCATCTGTCGCCGGACCAGGTGAAGTGTCGGCTGCTGAGCAGTACCTACACCGCTCGGGACCGCAGCTCCCGTCCCTACAGTTACTTTCAGACCGGCGCGGGCCGGGTCGACGCCTACCAGGCGCTGGCCAGCGACCGGCGCGGCTCCGCCTGCGCCAACCAGGGTCTGGACATCGACGCCGATCTTGCGGGCAAGCGCCACTTTGGGGGCCGCGCCAACCGCCGCCCCAGCGGCGAGTTTTATCTGAGCGACCAGCACGGCCAGAGCACCACCTGGCAGGGCCAGGCACCTCGGGCCAAAGGCTACGATTGGTCACCGTATCCGCACGGTGACGAAACGTTGTTCGGAGAAGCTTATCGCTGGACCGACACGGACCACGTCGGTGCCAGCGGCTACCTGTGGACCGAAGGCTACCTGTGGACGGAAGGTTACCTCTGGACCGACGGCTACCTGTGGACGGAAGGCTACCTGTGGACCGAAGGCTACCTCTGGTCCAATGGGTACCTGTGGGGGTCCAGCACGCTCACCAGTGACTGGGTAGACCCCGAATAGGGGCCGTGGTCAGCGCCACGGAACAACGGATGCAAGGTATTTGGCCCAGAACCCTGGTGGCGGCAGGAAATCTCCTGCTGTCGACCGTCCTCTGGGCCGCGGAAACACCGCCCATGCGCTTTGACGTATTGTCGGTGGACCAGGGCCTGTCGCAGAACGCAGTGCTATCCATCATCCAGGACCAGTCCGGTCACATGTGGTTTGGCACCGAGGACGGCCTGGATCGTTACAACGGCCTGGAATTTGCCCAGTTTCGCAACAACCCCGGCGAGCCGCAGTCGCTGCCGAGCGACTTTATTCTCGACCTGGCGCTGGACGGATCAGGCCGCCTCTGGCTGGCCACCGACGGTGGCGGCCTGGTGTCCTGGGACCCGCAGGCCGAAAAATTTGCCGCCTTCAGCGCCACCAGCGGCGGCGCGCCGGATGCTCGCTTAAGGTCCCTCCACTTTGGCCCCCGCGGCCATCTTTGGGTGGCGTCCCGGGACAAGGGGCTGTATCGGGTCGATCCGGCGAGCGGTGTCACGCAGCACTTTCTGGAGCAGCCGGATGAGCCGGCCTCACTGGCGAGCAACCAGGTTTTTGACATTACCTCTTTTGCCGGGCTGATCTGGGTCGCCACCGAACGGGGCCTTAACCAGATTGACCCGGCCGCCGGCACCGTCAGCCGCGTGAACATCGATGCGGGCGCGCGCTGCAACAGCGCCCTGCGCCGCCTCGAGGTCACCCGGGACGGTACCCTGTGGCTGGCCAGCCGCGGCGGCGGCCTGTGTGCCTGGGATCCGGCCACCGGCAATCTGGAGCAATTTCTCAGCGACCCGGACCGGGATACCAGCCTGGCCAGCAATCGCGTTTCGGCGCTGCTGGAAGATCCCCAGGGGCGCCTGTGGATTGGCACCGAGGACGCAGGTCTGAACCTCCTGCTGGACCGGAAAGCTGGCCGGTTCCGCCGCTTTCGCCATGACTCCTCCACCTCCTACGGTCTCAGCGACAACACGATCGTCAGCCTGTTCGCCGACCACGCCGGCGTCCTCTGGGTGGGCACAAAACACGGCGGCGTCAACAAGTGGAATCCGCGCACCTGGTCGTTTGGCCATGAACCGGCGCGAGCCAAAGACGGTTACCTGGCGGCCAACATCACCTCCTTCGCCGAAGACCCCCAGGGTAACTTCTGGATCGGTTCCATCGGCGGCGGCGTGACCCGGGTGGAGCGCGTCACCGGCCGCGGAGCACCGCTGGCAACAGCCCTGCCGGCGGTGGAGCTCGCCGACCAGCGGGTGATGTCGCTGCTCGCGTCTAGCTCCGGCCAACTCTGGGTGGGCACCATGACCGGTGGGCTGCACCGTGTGGACCCGGAAAGTGGCGCCACCAGGAACTGGCAGCACGCGCCGGAGGATCCGACCAGCATCAGTGCCAACGGCATCATGGCGCTGCATGAAGACGCCGCCGGCAACCTATGGGTCGGCACCTACGGGGGCGGCGTAAGCCGCTACCTGGCCGATGCTGACCGCTTCGAACGACACCTGCCGGACGACAGCTCTGAGGAAGCGTTGAGCGGGGACCGCGCGACGGCCCTGGCCGGCTCCCCGGACGGTACGCTCTGGGTTGGCACCGACGGCGGCGGACTGAACATTCGCCGGCCCGGCGCCGACCGCTGGGAGCATCTGCGGCACAACGCCAACGTACCCGGGAGCCTGGGGTCAGACACGATCTACAGCCTGTTCGTTTCGCCAAAGGGCCTGGTCTGGGTCGGCACCCGTTCCGGGCTGAATCGCCTGGAGCCAGCGACGGGCGAGATGCGGCGCTGGTCCATGGCAGACGGCATGCCCAACGATTCGGTCTACGCCATTGTTCCCGACACGCTGGGCAACCTGTGGCTGAGCACCAACCGCGGCCTGAGTCAGTTCAACCCGGACACGGGTCGGTTTACCAACTACAACCGCAGCCATGGGCTGCAGGGTGACGAATTCAATTTTGGCGCCTGGTACCGCAGCTCTCGAGGGGAACTGTTCTTCGGCGGCGCCAACGGCTACAACCGATTTTTCCCCGGCACCCTTGCCCGCAACACCCAGGCACCGCGGGTGGTGCTCACCGGCCTGGAGGTGCTCAACCGGCCGGTCCAGACCCTTTCTCCGCTGTCGCAGCTATCGAGCATAGAGCTGGCTCACACTGACAGCGTTGTGGCGTTTGAGTTTGCCGCGCTGGATTACTCTGCGCCGGACAAGAACCTGTATCGCTACCGGCTCCGAGGGTTTGATCCGGTCTGGTCCGAGGCCCGGGGGCTCACCCGCGCCACCTACACCAATCTGGACAGCGGCAGCTACCAGTTTGAGGTGATCGCGGCCAACAGCGACGGCGTCTGGAACAGTGAAGCCCTGCAGATCGACGTGGCGGTTGAGCCGCCACCCTGGCGCACGCTGCAGGCCTACCTGGTGTACAGCCTGGCGGCCCTCGCGCTGCTCCTGACGGGCTGGCGAACCTATCGCCATCGCCGGCGCCAGGAGGCGGCCTTTCTGAAGCGTCTCACCGAGGAGGTGGAGGCCCGCACCAGCGAACTGGCGCAGCGCAACACGGAGCTTAAGGCCGCCAACGACTCGCTGGAGCTGGCCACGTTTACCGATCCTCTCACCCAGCTGCGTAACCGGCGCTTCGTCTCCTCGTTTGTGGAGCAGGAAGCGGCGCAGATTCTGCGCGAGCACGCCGATGCGCAGCGCGACGGCAAAACCTGCGACGACACGCTGGCCTTCGTGATGGTGGACCTGGACCACTTCAAGCCGATCAACGATCAGTACGGTCACGCCGCCGGCGACCGCATTCTGATCAAGATCGCCGAGATTCTGGAAGCGTCCTGCCGCAACTCGGACTTTGTCGCGCGCTGGGGTGGCGATGAGTTCATCGTGATCGGGCGCCACAAAAATGCGGCGGAAACCGCCAAGCTGGCGGACCGTATCCGCCGGGGCATCAACGATCAGATCTACAGCATCGGCAACGGGCGGGTGGCCCACACCACCAGTTCCATCGGGTTTGCCTGCTACCCCTTTATGCCGGAACAGCCCACGCGACTGACCTGGGAGCAGGTGCTGGCGGTGGCGGACTCGGCGCTATACCGCGCTAAGTACTGGCGCAACGCCGCGGTCGGTTACTTCCCTACCCGTGAAACCTGCAGCGTGGACAACCTGCTGCCGGCGATTGAAAAGAACTCCGAGCAGCTGGCCCGGGACGGGCTGCTGGTGATTGACGAAAACACCGGCAAGGAGCGAGCCAGCCTGTCGATTGCGTGAGGTGCCTTCCCAGACACCCAGTGTTCAGGCCGCCCGCTGCTCCGTCAGGGCTGCCAGCGCCTGATCCAGCATCTGTCCCCCCTCATCGCCCAGCGCCGCGCCGTGGATCCGTTCCAGGGTTTCCGCCGGCGCTGGCTGCTGTCGAATCTGCGGCAGCGCCGCCATGATGCGGTTGAAGTTGTTCAGTCCCCGGGCGTGGGTATCTCCGTAACCCTTGATCAACCGCTGCAGCCGGGCAACCTGCACCGCCAGATCATAATCTTCCGCGACAGTGGACCGCACCGTGTCGAGCCAATCCTCGATGCGGGCGTTTTCGATCTGGTATTTGTAGGTAAAGCGGCGCAGCGGTTTGAGTCCCGCCAGCGCATACAGCGGCAGAAAGCCTCGCAGCCGCGTTGTGGGCATGCGTCGGCCTTTGCTCAAAACCAGCGACAGGGCGCGATGCACCCAGCGGGTTTTCAGCACCAGCCGGGCCAGCGGAGGCGGCAGTAGATCACACATTTCTTCCACCCGCGGATGCATGTACTCCGACACGTGGACAATCTGGTCCGGCGCCGCCCGCACGTCGTGGCGGAATCTCGCGAAGCGGCTGGATCGGGTCTTGAGATCCGCCACGCGAATGGTGTCCTCAAACGCCATCCACAGGGCCAGGTGCCGGGCCGCCGTATCAGACAGCCGCGCGGCGCCCAGCCGGTCCTGGTCCAGACTGACGATGCTCGTCAGTCGTTTCAGATAAGTTTCGCCGTAGGCCGGACCGCTGTGGTCCACCACCTTCTTCAGCCCTTCGTAGGCGATCGACTGAGCGGCGGCGGGTACCTGCTGCTCCAGCCGGTTCACCAGGTATTTCACCGCCGGTGCAGCGCTGAATTCCCGCTCGGACGGCAGATCGGGTGCTGGTGCCGCTTCGCCGCGGATCGCCTCGAAACCGGCCGCAAATCCAGCGAGGTTAATTTCCACCGCGCGGCCGCTCTGGCGAATGACGGCTTCAAAGGCATCGCGCGGAATCGGCAGCGCCTCGGACCCCGCAAGCGCGCCAAAAATCACGGAACTGATGATGCTGCCGGTCTGTTCCACGCACCGCTCCAGGTCCGCGACCAGAAACCGGCCGGCGGCCTTCTCCGCCGTCTCAAAGATGGCAGCCGGATCAACCCGCCCGTCTCCCATGCCGATCTTTTCCCCAATGGCGTAAACCCGGTGACTCGAAGCGATCAGCGTGGTTTTCTCCGTCACAAAGCCCCGGTCCACAGCCCGGCCGGCCTCAATAATTTCTGAGGCCAGCACGATGTCCACGTCCCCCGGCAGTGGCATGAGGGCCAGCACCGGCGCCTGGCCGGCCTGCTTCGCGAGCGCCTGGGGAAACAGCTCCAGGTAATAGACCGTGGCGCCGGTGCGCTGAGCCACACCCGGCACCGAGGTGGACTGCACCAGAAAGCCCGTCGCTTCGCCCAGCGCGATGATCCAGTTCGCCAGCACGCCCCCGCCCTGGCCACCCAGCGCGTTGATCGCAATTTTGTAAGGTCGGGATTCGGCCATCACATTATCCGAACGAGTGGCGGGAACGTTTGGCGTCCCGGCGCTGCTGCAGGTAATTGATCACCCGGCTGCGCCAGCGGGCCAGCCGGCGGTCCCAACGGTTCGGGTTGTAGATCAGGTCCGCCCGGTAAAACGAGGGGCACAGCACGGCGGCGTGGGCATTGCTGCCGCAGACCCCGCAGCCCACGCAATCGTTGTTCACGTGGGCCACCGGATCTTCCCGCAGCGGATCGGGATTATCTTTAAGCGTCAGGGACGGGCAGCCTGACAGGCGGATGCAGGCATGATCACCGGTGCAGGTGTCGGCGTCGACGCCAAAGCGCTCCCGCACCACCCGCATACCCTGTTTGATCGCCGCATTGCGCAGGGGCTTTTCCCGCCGCTGGCGGTTCAGCATGCATTCGGACTGGGCCACGATCACCTTGGGCCCCTTCTTTTTGGTGGTCATCATCTTCGTCATCACCGTCTTCATCCGGGCGATGTCGTAGGTGTTGACCTCTTCCACCATCGTGACTCCCAGGCCCTTCACTGCCTTGGCGATGGGGTTGTTGGTCGCTTTGGTGTTGTTCAAACGGCGGGAGGAAAGCAGGTGCTGCCCGCCGGTGGCCGCAGAGTAGCCGTTGTCCACGATCACCAGCAGGTTGTCGTTTTTGTTGAACACGGCGTTGCCGACCCCGCTGGTCAGACCGTTGTGCCAGAACCCGCCGTCACCCATGACGCTGACGGTGCGCTGGCGCGAATCGGCCTGCAGCGCGGAGGAACCGGCCCAGCCCAGGCCATAGCCCATGGTGGTGTTGCCGATATCGAACGGCGGCAGAATCGAAAACAGATGGCAGCCGATGTCGCAGCTCACATGAAAGTTGCCGATGTCTTTCTGCACCAGCTTCATGGCGGAGAAGACGGGCCGCTCCGGGCAGCCCGTGCAAAAGCCGGAAGGCCGGCCCGGCACGACGGCTTTGACGCGGCTGGCGTCGTCTTCGCTGAGCGCGGGGGCGGGGAGCTGCGTCGTGGGTTTAACGCTTGGCCCAAATTCGGAAAAAAAGGTGCTGAGTCCGTCCCGGAGCACCTGCGCGGTGTACTCGCCGGCTTTCGGAAAAACCTGTTTCCCGACCACCCGGCAGGACAGCTCGGCCTGCCGCAGGATCGTGTTGAGAGCCTGTTCGATGTATTCCGGCTGTCCTTCCTCAATCATCGCGACGGCAGATTTGTCGCGGCAGAAGTCCACAACTTCGTCTTCGATCATTGGATAGGTGACATTGAGGCAGTAGATGGGAAGGTCGGTGTTGCCAAAGCTGTCGGCCAGACCAAGGATCTCAAGCGCGCGCATCATGGTGTTGTAGATGCCGCCCTGCACAATCAGCCCGACGTCGCCTTCGCTGCCGCCAAGAAATTCATTGAGCTGATGGGTTTTGATGTACTCCACGGCGGCCGGCCAGCGCCGCTCGACCTTTTCGATCTCGTGCACAAAATTGCTGGGCGGCAGCACAACCCGGCTGTATTCCCGGGTGGGGTTTTCCATGGCGTCAGCGAGAGTGAACGTCGGCACCACGTTGTCCTTCGCTTCAAAGGAGCCATAAACGTGGCACGCGCGAATCCGCAGCTCCAGCATCACCGGTGTATTGGACGCCTCCGACAGCTCAAAGCCGCGCTCCACCATTACCGTAATGGAGGGCAGATTGGGCCGCGGATCCAGCAGCCACATCTGCGACTTCATGGCAAACGGGTGGGTTCGCTCCTGCATGATGGAGGAGCCTTCGCCATAGTCCTCCCCCACGATCACCAGACAGCCGCCGGTGACGCCACTGGAGGCCACGCTGGCCAGCGCATCGGACGCCACGTTGGTTCCCACCGTAGACTTCCAGGTGACCGCGCCGCGCAGAGGGTAGTTGACGGACGCGGCGAGCATAGCCGCCGCCGAGGCTTCGCTGGCGCTGGCCTCAAAGTGCACACCCAACTCCCCAAGGATGCCCTCGGCGTCCGCCAGCACGTCCATCAGGTGGGAGATGGGAGCGCCCTGGTAGCCGCCGACGTAGGACACGCCGGACTGAAGGAGCGCCTTGGTAACCGCCAGAATGCCTTCGCCGCGAAACTCCTCGCCGGCGCCCATTCTTAAGTCTTCAACTTCCTTGGCAAATGAGCGTTCGGCCATGGGAAAGGCTACGTATTTCGACGCTGGTAACGCTACGGGATTTTAGTTTACTTTTCAAGTATTTTTCCGGGCGGCCTGCCTTGGCCGGTCCCCGATTCCGGCCGGTCTGAAACGACCTGACCAGTGGTTGTTGGCAATGCACAGGCTCGATGGCAAAGTGCGGTGGTTGTTCGTTTTTCAATGGGTGCGCAAGCCATGATGTACGCAAGAGAACTGGTCGTGAACTGGGGTGAATCGGACCCCTTCGGCCTCGTGTATTTTCCGCGCATGCTCGCGTGGTTTAACGATACCGAACACGAGATGTTTGCGATCCTCGGCTATCCGGTCAACAAGATGGTGGATGAGGACCGCACCGCGTTTGTCATGGGCGAAATCAACTTTCGATTTGTCGGCCCGGCCGCCTACGGCGATCGAATCCGCTCCACGATTCAGCTGGTGGAGCTTGGCCGCGCGACCATGCGCTGGCAGTGCCGGGCAGTAAACATCGACACGAAGGCCGTCATTACCGAAGGCACCGCCACTCGGATCTACGCGAAGATCCAGGACGATGGGAATCTCAAATCTCAGACCATCCCCCGGGCGATCCGGGAGATGCTTGGCGACGCGCCAGCTCGGGCGGAGGAGGCTAAAGCCGCCGATTCGCCGGCACCCCTGAAGATCCAGAATTAGGCAAGTCCCAGACAGACCAACTGGTCACCTGCCGCTCACGGCCCGGCCCTGACCGCGCAGCCTTAGCCAGCGCGGCCCGGGCTGCTACACTGACAGCTCGAGTTTCTGGCGACCCGATTGTGCAATCCAGCCGTCCGCCCATTCTCGCTTTTGCGCTTGCTGCGGTGCTCGCCGCGCTTGCGAGCGCCCCGGCGGCCCGTGGTCAATCCGAGGGCTCATCCGAAGACCAACCCCAGGCCAACATCTGGTCCGATGCCAGCGACGTCCACTTTGAAGCACTGACGCTGGCCGACGGCCTCTCCGACTCTACGGTTTACAGCATCTCCCAGGACGGCAAGGGACAGCTGTGGTTTGGGCTGGCGGCCGGCGGCGCCAATCGTTTCGACGGCTATCGCGTGGACGCCTTCATGCACGATCCGGCCGACGCCGACTCCATCTCCCACTCCGCTGCCGGCGAGGCGCTGGCCACCCGGGACGGCACCGTGCTTGTGGGTACCTGGGGTGGAGGCCTGAACCGGCTGCTGGACCCGGCCGGGCGTTTCGCGCGGATCAATCCGCAGGCCCCACCACGGCGGATTCAGGTGCTGTTTGAAGACAGCAGGTCCCGCGTCTGGATCGGCTCCGCCGACGACGGGCTTTACCGGCTCGACAGCGCCACCAGTGATGCCCTGACCCCGGTACGCCGGCCCGACGGCCAGATGTTCACCCGGGTCTGGTCCATCGCCGAGGACGCGAGCGGTCAGCTGTGGATTGCAACCGATCAGGGGCTTTCCAATCTCGCCGGGCTGGAGCTTACGCCGGCGGCGGGCTGGACCGGCAATCCCCGTGCCCTGCTGTATGCCGGGGAGACGCTCTGGGCCGCTGACTCCCAGGCCGTATACCGGATGGTTGGTGGTGAACTTCTGGAGGTTGCGCGAAACCTCCCGCTGGTCAACACGTTGGCCTCATCTCCCGGCGGGGAAGTGCTGGCCGGCACCCTCGCCGGAATCCTCGCGTTTGATCTTGCGGGACGGCCGGTGCCGCCGTTCGGCCGCCGGGAACTCAGCGTCTTTCCGGACCGCAACATTCGCCGGTTTTTTTTCGACGCCAATCAGATGGGCTGGATTGCCACGCGGGAGGCCGGCGTCATCCTGGCGGTACCCTCGGCCCGGGGCTTTGACGGATTTGCCCTCGATTCAAGCCTGGATACCGCCGACACGCTGATCGAGCTGGCGCCCGACGATCTGCTCCTTGGTTCCCGGCGCGGCCTGTGGCGGCTAAAGCGCAGCGGTTCTGCATCAGAGCTGCGGCAGATCCCCAGCAGCGAAGGGCTCTCCGTGAATCGCCTCGCGCTGGGTCCGGAAAGCGTTCTGGTGGGCACCACAAACGGCGTGCTGGCCTTTGATCCCGCCACCGAGCAGCTGAAGCCGAATCCCCGCTTCGCCGCTCTGGAAGGCGAAATGGTGACCGCTTTTGCCACCTATCCGGACGGCACCGTAGACGTGGGGACCTTTACCCGGGGCGTATTTCGCTTCCCTGCGAACGGAACCGCCCGGCAGTTTGTCCAGGGCGGCAGCAGTCCGGTGCCCGGCACGGCGGTCAGCGATCTTGAGGTCGACGGCACCGGCCGAACCTGGGTTGGGCTTTGGGACCAGGGCATCGCCACCATCGACGGAGACGGTAACGTCACCGCCTACGAGCGCGATCGGCTCAACATCGAGGGACTGATCCACGACCTGCTCCCTGTCGGCCAGGATCTTTGGATCGCCACCAGCTTTGGCCTCAGCCGATTTGATCCGGAGTCCGGCCGAACTGCTGGCCTCGAGCTGATTGGCGAATACCCCACCACCGCGGTGCAGCGGCTCGCGGCGGACCGCGAGCGCATCTGGGCCGCCACCACCCGGGGCGTGGTGGCGGTTAATCGGGACAACCTCGCCGTTACCCGTTTCACCGCTGCGGACGGCCTGGTGGTGGAAGAGTTTTTTGCCCGGGCCGGCTATGTCGGCCGCAACGGCCGGATCTACTTCGGCGGCCTGGGCGGTTTTGTCAGTTTTCTACCCGATCGGGTGCTGCTGAATCCCCGGCCCCCGAGCCTCGCGATCACCCGGGCCTGGGTGGACGGCGCACCCACCTCCGCAGACCAGCCGATCGTGCTCCCGCCCGGCGCCGCCACTGTGCGCCTGAGCTACCTGGCCTCCGACTACCGCAGCCCGGCAGCCAATCGCTTTCGCTGGCGGCTGACCGGTCAGGACGATCAGTGGTCACCGGCGCGGGCAGAAAGGGAAACGCTGCTCACCGGGCTGACGCCGGGCGAATATCAGTTTGAGCTGCAGGCCGCCAACGCCAACGGCATCTGGAATGACCGATCCGTCACTTTGCCCATCGTGGCGGAGCCGGCCTGGTGGCAGACGCTTCGCGGCCGGGTGGCCGCCGTCCTGGGGCTGCTGGCGGTGGTATACGCGCTGAGCTACTGGAATACGCAGCGCATACGGGCCCGAAACCGCACCCTGACGGCGGCGGTGGAACGGCAGACCCGGGAGCTGCGGGAGGCCAACCAGTCGCTGGCGCGGGCCGCGGCTACGGACCACCTGACCGGCCTTTTGAACCGGCGCGGATTCCTGGAACAGGTCGAGGCTCTGCGGCCGGATCCGCATCGGCATTTTGCGCTGCTGGATGCCGATGACTTCAAGCAGGTCAACGACCGCTACGGCCATGATGTGGGGGATGCGGTATTGGTGCACCTGGCTGACCTGCTGCGGAAGGCATCACCCATTAATGCCCTGGTGGCCCGCTGGGGCGGCGAGGAGTTTATCGTGCACTTTCGGGAGCAGGACCTTAACGGCGCCCACCGCGTGATGGAAGGGGTCCGGGAGCGGGTCCGGGACCAGCAGCCCCGGCTGACCTCAAACATCGAACCGCTGTCGATCACGATCGGGCTAGCGCAGATGGCTCCCGGGGAAACGTGTATGGACACGATCAATCGGGCCGACAATTTTCTGCTGGCCGGCAAAAGCAGCGGCAAAAACCGGGTGGTTCACCTGGAAGCGCCAGAGCCGGCGGAGTAACCACCCCGCCACCGTCAGGCCGCTCCGACGCAGCGGGCTTTTGGAATCTGGACACCGGCGGACAATTGCTGTTCGCTTAGCCGTTGCGCGAACAGGTTCACACTTTTTCCTTACCGTGTCGCTAGACTCGCGACACCATGAAGGCGCTTAGTCTCGCCCTGGGCCTGCTGCTTGGCAGCACCGCTGCCGCGACGCCGATTTTCAAAGACAGCTTTGAGAGATCGGGCCTTGTCACTGACGTATTCGCCAACGCGGAAGCAGCGTCCCGCTTTCTCGGTCAGACCACTTTTGGTGCTTCAGCTGCTGAAATCTCCGCGCTGAGTGGCACGTCCGGTTCCGCCTGGTTTCGCAGCCAGCTGGCCCTCCCCGCGAGTGGCTTTCTGGACGCGGTGTTTGAGGCCCTCGCGGCGCCCGGCGCCACCGACGGCTCCGGCCAGCCCACCTTCCAGGGCCGCCGGGCGCCAAATCATGCTTTCTGGATCCTCAGCATCGAGGCGCAGGATCAGCTGCGCCTGCGCATGACCTTTGCGCTATCACAGATCCTGGTGATTTCCAATGGGATGAACACGCAGCTGTTTGACTGGCCGACGGCGGTTGGCTACTACCAGGATGTGCTGGCGGAACACGCCTTTGGCAATTACCGGGATCTGCTGGAAGCGGTGACCTATTCCCCGGCTATGGGGTCCTACCTCACCTATCTTCAGAACACCCGCGGCGACGCCGCCACGGGCCGCGTGCCGGACGAAAACTACGCCCGGGAAATCATGCAGCTGTTTACCGTCGGGCTGGTTGAGCTGAACAGCGATGGAAGCCCACGGCTGACCAACGGCGAGCCCCGGGAGATTTACGACAACAGCGACGTGACCGGCCTGGCGCGGGTCTTTACCGGTTTGAGCCTGGATACGGACGTCTTTTTCTTCGGCTTCAACGAGCTCAACTCCGGCGCGCTGCACCGGCCCATGCGGGCCTTCCCCGAGTTTCATTCGCCGTTGGAAAAGCAGTTCCTGGGCACCACCATCGCCGCCGGCACCGGCGCCCAGGCCAGCATCGACGCCGCGCTCGACGTGCTGGTCAATCATCCGAATACGGCACCGTTTCTCGCCCGGCAGTTGATCCAGCGGTTTGTCCGCAGCAACCCATCACCGGAATACGTGGCCCGGGTTGCCGAGGCGTTTGCCACCGGCCGCTTTACCCTGCCGGATGGGAGCAGCGTTGGCGCGGCGAGGCGCGGCGATCTGGCGGCTACGCTAGCAGCGGTCCTGTTCGATGCCGAGGCTCGGATCTCCTCCGCTGATCCCACCCAGCGCGGAAAGCTCCGGGAGCCGGTGCTGCGCTTCACCCAGTGGGCCCGAGCATTTGGGGTGGATGCGGTGGTGCCCACCGCCCTGCCGGTGCTCGACTTCACCGGCGCCAATGAAGACCTGGCGCAGGCGCCGTTTCAGTCTCCTTCCGTGTTCAACTTTTTTCGCCCGGCTTACGTCGCACCAGGAACGGCAAGCGGGGCTGCCGGCATGACGGTACCCGAGCTGCAGATCGTTAACGCCAACTCGGTATTCGGCTACAGCAATTTCCTTCGCTACTTCGTGACCGGTGAGGCGGCCCGGGACGCGCAGAATCGCGGGGTAGAAACGTTCGTCCCGGACTACACCGCCGAGCGCGCGCTGGCCGCTGATCCCGCGGCGCTGGTTGCCCAGCTGGATCTGGTACTCAACGCCGGGACCACGACCGCGGTCACCCAAACCCGGATCGTGGACTTCATCAATTCCATCAGCCTGGACCAGCCCGGCGACGCCGCCGCCCAAAGCGACGGGCCGGGCCAGCGGGTCACCTGGGCGATTCAGCTGCTGATGACCTCCCCGGACTACCTACTTCAGCGGTAGCAGCGCCATGGCCTTCAATCGCAGATCATTCCTACATCGCACCGTCTCGCTGGCTGGTCTCTCTGTCGCCGGTTTGCCGCTCGCGACCCGGAGCTACGCGGCCGACACGGACGGCTACCGGGCGCTGGTTTGTGTCTTTCTGCTGGGCGGCATGGACAATCACGACACGCTGATTCCTTTCGATATGGCTTCCTACAGCGACTACGCGGCGGTGCGAGGGGATCTGCTGAGTCAGTACACGTTCATCAACGGCGGCTCGACCCGGGAGCTGAGCCGGCTGCTGCCGCTTACCACCAGCGGCAGTTTTGGCGGACGGGAGTTTGCTTTGCCGGAAGAGCTGGCCGGCATCAAGGGGCTCTACGACGCCGGCCATGTGGCCATCGTGGGCAACGTCGGACCGCTGATTGAGCCGGTCACGCGGGACGCGTTTCTCAACGAGACGGCGCGCGTGCCGCGCCGGCTTTTCTCCCACAACGATCAGCAGTCCACCTGGTATGCCAGTGCGCCGGAAGGCGCACAGTTTGGCTGGGGCGGACGCTTCATGGATGTTTTGCTCGACGCCGGCGCCAACGCGCTTCGGCCGGAGTTCTCAGCCCTCACCACCGGCGGTAACGAGCTGTTTATCACCGGCAGCGCTGCGGTGCCCTACCAGGTGGGTGTGCGTGGCGCGGCACAGCTGCAGGCGCTGCAGGCGCTCGAGGCCGATCTTGGCAGTCCCGCCGGCGACCTCCGCGTCCAGCTCCTCCGGGATCACGTCTCCGCCACCGGCGTGGACCTGCCGGAATTGATCGGTCAGGATTACGCCCAGGCGTCGGCAAGTGCCCTGGCAACCAATGAACTTTACGACCAGGCGCTGGCGAATGCCGAGCCGCTGACCACGCTCTTCCCCGGCGGCAACCTTGGTGGGCAGCTTCAGGCGGTGGCTAACACGATCGCGGCCCGCGCATCGCTGGGGGTGAACCGGCAGGTGTTTTTTGTGGGCCTGGGGGGATTCGACACCCATTCCAATCAGGTGCAGCAGCTGCCGGCGCTGCAGCGCGAGCTGGACGCCGGCATCGTGGCTTTTTTCAACGCCATGCAGGAGCTGGATGTCGCGGACGACGTGACGCTGTTCACCGCGTCCGACTTTGGCCGAACCCTCGCGGTGAACGGCGACGGCACGGATCACGGCTGGGCCAGTCACCACTTGGTCGTCGGCGAGGCGGTCAACGGCGGCAACATCTACGGCGACATTCCTCCCTCAAGGCTGGGCCATGCGCTGGACGCCGGCGGCGGTCGCCTGATTCCTACCTTGTCGGTCGAGCAGTATGCCGCCCGTCTCGGAGGCTGGTTTGGGCTGAACGGCGACGAGCTGGCCGCCGCCTTACCTAATCTGGCGCAGCAGGGGAACACCGCCCCCGGCTTTATCTAGCAGCCGAGCCTGAGCTAGGTCCCCAGCGGCCGCACGTAGCCAATGACCGAAACGAAGTGGCTGACGGTGCCTGCAAGCACAAAAAAGTGCCAGATGCCGTGGGCATGCGGCATCTGCTTCTGCGTATCGAGCAGATAGAACACCACCCCCAGCGTGTAGGCAATCCCGCCGGCGGACAGCCAGGCCATCCCCGTCGGGTCGAGCTGGGCCTTCAGGCTGGCGATGTCAAAGGCGCAGGCCCAGCCCATGCCGAGATATATCGCCAGCTGGATCGGTTTGGGTCGCCGCACCGGCAGCACCTCCAGCAGGATACCGATGGTGGCGAGGGACCAGATGACGCCCATGATCAGCCAGCCATTGCCGTCGCGCAGTGTAACCAGCATGTAGGGCGTATAAGTGCCGGCGATCAGCAGATAGATGGAAATATGATCCAGCAGCTGGAACAGTGCCTTAAGATCCGGCGGTTGAAAGCTGTGGTAGAGCGTGGACATCGTATAGAGCAGCACCATGCTCAACCCGAAGGTGGTGAAGCTGGCAATCATCCAGGGATCCCCGCTGTCGATGCTCACCGTGAGCAGCGCCCCCAGCCCCATCAGCGCCAGGGCCGTGCCGACCAGATGCGAAATACTGTTCAGTCTTTCACCGTGATACATCAGGTGGCTCCTGGATAAGGGAGTGGTGGCGCAGCGTTCATGAAGATGAAAACGGAGACGTGTTCGGAGATGTTCACGGCGGACCTGCGGGATGGCAAGCGCCAGTTTAGCGGCAGAGCCACCTGGAAAGGACCTTAGTTTCTTAGCCGTGCAAGACAAAGATGGTATTGAACTGAGTGGCTCAGCCTCTTATATTATGCAATATGTTGCGCAATATGTTGCTATTTGGCGATCGAGCGCTGGACCGGAGCAGAAAATGTCTGGCATGACACCTACCCACCGATGTCCGGGCGTGAGCATTTTGCTGGCCTTACTGCTGAATGTGCTGGTTAGGCCTGCCCTTGCCGGCGATGCCGCGACCCACGGCGAACTCGTTTCCCAGCTGAGTTTTGCCGACTACAAAAATGACATCACTACGCTGGCGGGCTTCGGCGACCGGGAACAGGGCACCGAAAGCTACGATCGGGCCGAGCAGTGGATTGAACGCAGGCTGCGGGCCGCTGGCTACCAGATCGAATACCACGAATTCAGCTACTGGCTGGTCAAGAAGCGGCGCACGCTCTACGTGACCAAAGTTGGCCGTTCGTCGCCGGACGAGATGTATATCGTCTCAGCCCACCTCGACGGTCGCGGCGGCGGCGGCGCGGCGGACGATGATGCCTCCGGGGTAGCCGTTGTGCTGCAGGCAGCGCTGGTGCTTGCGCCGGACTCGGTTCAGACCGAGAAATCGGTGCGGTTTATATTCTGGAACAACGAAGAGACCGGCGCCGACGGTAGCCGGGCTTACATGCTGGAACGGTCTCGGGTGCAGGGAATCGAAAATCCGGCGGGCTCCGGCCGTTACCCGGAACCGCGCTGGCTGGGTGTCATTCAGCACGACATGGTGCTCTTCGACCACGGACTTCCGCCCCAGCCGACCCAGATTCCGGACGCGGATCTCGACGTTGAATACCAGGCGAACAGCGATTTTGCCGCCGAGTCCAAAATCCTGGCGGAGGCCCTGCTGCAGGCCAACAAAGACTTTTCCAGCGACTACCCGGCGGAGCTTGGCACCGAAATGGCGTTCACCGACTCCTGGCGATTTGAAAACATGACCGCCTCCATCAGCGTGCGGGAAAACCAGCGGATATCCGAAATTGGAGCCGGCGCCAATCCTCACTGGCACCAGCCCAGCGACGTCCCGGAAACATACTCAGAGGCCGATTACCGATTGGGCTTCAACGCGCTGCAGATGACACTGGGGGCTGTGGCAAGACTCGCCGGGATCAGTCGGTCGGTTGATCCGGCACAGCCCCAAACCGCACAGCGTTAGCAGGCGCAGGCCATCAGATAGCATCCAGCGTCGCTTGAATCCTGCGCCAGACCCGCGGATTGAACGGCATGCCGATATGAGACGCCGAGACCTTGATGTAGTTGACCGCGGTCTCCCGGTCATCCCGGGCGGCGGTGGCGCTGACGATTCCATCGTTGGGACTGTAGATCGCGGTCACCGGCACCTTAAGGGGTCGCTCCTGGCGCTTGTCAATTTCCCTCTCAATCCAGTCCAGGTCTAAACCGCGTTCCCGGAAAAAACGAGCCGTGGTGGTGTACTTTGGCCCGCCGAGAACCGGCGAACCCAGCGTGATGACCTGCCGCACGTGCTCCGGGAAATCCCGCGCAACTTCCCGGGCCAGGGAGCCGCCCAGGCTCCAGCCGATCAGGGTTACCGGCGACTCCAGCGAGCGAGACCAGGCGAGCACACTTTCTGCCAGCCGGTCACTCAGAATCGGCACGCCGGCTTCGCCCCGGTAATCCTCGCGCGGTTCAAATTCCCAGCGATCCGACAGGTCGCTCAGCTGGTGCTTGATGTCGGCGCCGGCCAGATTGCGGCCCAGCTCCCACCCGCGGGTTTCATGCCCCTGCCGGGCGAGAAAGTACCGCAGCGGCGCGGTGGCCTCGTCACCAACACCAAATCCCGGAATTACCATCACGGGCTGACGTTTCCGCGCTTTCCGCGGAAACAGGTGAGCCCGCGCCAGCAGTGGCAGCATCAGTGCTGACTCAAACGGTGCCCGGATCTCTCCCAGGATGGCGGCGGCCGCCGGCGGCTTCCGCAGCGGCGACGTATTTGCGTTATATTGTTCAGACATGAACAAAATATAGTTCAAGCATGAACAATAATCAAGCTCCCCACCCACGCATGGGAGCATGGCTTGGCGTGGTGAAAACCTACGCCCTCTGCGAACGGCTGCTGACCCAGCGCCTGGCGCCGCTTGGCCTATCGCTGCCACGCAATGATGTGCTGCTGAACGTAGTGCGGGACCCCGGCGTGGGTCAGCAGGATCTGGCCCGGCGATTACTGGTGGCGCGGAGCAATATCAGCATGCTGGTGACGGAACTTGAGCGGCAGGGCCTGCTCGAGCGGCGACCGCACCCCACCGACCTGCGGGCCCGACAGCTATTTCCAACCGAAGCCGGCCGGTCTATCGCGGTGGATGCGGAGCAGGTGCTGGCGGGGGTGGTCGGCGTGATGCTGGATCAGTTCAGCGATGAACAGATCGACTTATGCGCAGGCATGATGGGGAACATTCAGGGCTCCCTGCGGCAGCAGCTAAAGGAGATGGCTGCGGGCCAGGGACACCAGGCCAGACCCGAAGGCCCGGCCCGGCCCAGCTGATCAACCCGACCGGGGCGGTGCGGGCGTCTGCTGCCTGGCGTAGTTTTCCAGACTTGAGAGGCTTGGCTCTTCCCACTTGTCCGGCGCGGCGAAGAACTTGGGAAAGTGCTTCTCGCCGTACTCCATCACCTCCGGCGACACCATATCGAAGCTGCTGAAGCCCCCCATGGTGCCCTGGTAGTAGATGTGACCCGGCTCCTGCCCCATCAGCATCCAGGGGAGCCAGGGCGTGATCCGGCCCCAGCTGCCGGAGTAGTTCACCGACTTGACGCTGTCGTCTTCGATGTCTTCCCGACGGATGATGAAGCGAAACATCTCTGAAACCCGGTTCATTTTGCCGGATGACTCCCGCGGCCACTTTTCCGGCTGCAGCGCTGACGGGTAGAACAGGTGGATGTCCGACGCGAGGGTCACGGTGTTTTCCTCGGTGACCTTCCACGGCAGGATAAACGGAATCTCTGGCCGCTTTTCTTTGTTCAAACCGCCGTAGTTGGGCGGCTGGGGATAAAACTTGCGGATCAGGTGATTGAACGGGTCGTTGTAGACCGGGACTACTTTCACCGTTTCGTTGGTGTAGGGGTTGGTGTACTCCTCCAGTACCTTGCCGGTTTCCAGATCTTTGTAGAAAACCGTCTCGCGAAGGAGCTTCTGATAGGTGCCATCGCCGTTGTCGATCAGCCGCGCAGCGGAATAGCCCTCAAAACCCATCAATTGGCGCACCGCCTCGCCGTCCCGCACCCCGTGCACCACGCCGGAATACCAGCCGTGCTTCTGGCTTTTGAAGTCCATGTGGCCCAGCAGCCGCGCGTAGGCGTCCCGGTTCCACTCCGGATCGCGGAATTTCTCCGGCAGGCGCGGATCAAACTGCACCTTGCCACGGCCCGGCGCCGCTTCCGCCGTTCCAGGAGCCAGACCCAGGGCACCGCCGCCGAACAGCGCGCCGCCGGCGACCATCCCGGCACTTAGAAACTTGCGCCGATCTAGGCGGGTATCAGCATCTTGCTCGTTGCTCACGGCATCTCTCCTGCGTTGGATGTGTGTGGATGGCTAGTATCTCCCCTGGCAGGGCATGCCATCATTCAATTTTGCTATAGCTGCCGTACAGATTTTGGCGCCGGATCGCTTACGCCTGCGCCGACCGGCGCTCCTCGCGAACCGTGTCGAAGACCTGAAGAAAAGCCTCCGGCGGCTGCGCGCCCGACAGGCCGTAGCGGTCGATCACAAAAAACGGCACGCCGCTGATGCCCAGCCGCTGGGCCTCCTGCTCGTCGGCCCGCACCCGCTCTCCGTAGCGGCCATCAGCCAGCACCGCGGCGGCTTCGGCGCCGTCGAACTCAAGCCCCGCCACCAGAGCCAGCAGCGCCTCATGCGATTGAAGATCCAGCCCTGCGCCGAGATAGCCCCGCATCAGCGCTTCGGTGACGCGCTGCTGCGCACCGCCCTCGCTCTCCGGCTGGCGATCCAGATCGCCGGCCCACTGGATGAGCCGGTGCGCGTCGAAGGTGTTGGCGGGTATCAGCTTTAGAAAATCTGCTTCCAGGCCAGCGTCCCGGATGTGCCCGGCCATGGTGGCCACCATCTGCTCGATCTCCTGCCGGGGCCGGCCGAGCTTGTTGGCCAACCGTTCGGCGTAGTGCTGCTGCCGCTCGGTTTCCGATTTGGGGCGGGGATCAAGCTCAAAAGCTCGCCAGCGAATGTCCGCGGTCACCGGCGTGCCGCGCGCCGCAGCAAGCTCCAGCGCCTGGGCCAGACGGGCTTTCCCGACAAAACACCAGGGGCACGCAATGTCCGACCAGATTGAGATTCCTAGACGCATCCAGCGATTGCACACCTGGAGGCCGGCGGGGTCAAGCCAGGTGATGAAACCAAATCCGCGCTTTGCCGGTCTTTTCCGGACTCTAGCCGCAAAATCACCGGACCCGCCCATGAAACAGACATCTCGACGCATCGCTCTTCTCTGCGCAGTCGGCACGGTGCTTGCCGGCGCCATTGCCCTGGCGCAGCCGTCGACCGAAGAGGGAGCGCCGGAGCCCGCCGGCCGGGAAGCGATGACGGCGCAGCGACTGGGTGAGTTGATTCTCCGGGTGGATGAGACGGCGCAGAACGACGGCAGCCGCTGGGTGTTTCGCGTGGTGGAAGTACAGATGATGCTGGTGTTTGACGAGAGCAACAATCGGATGCGGCTCATGACCCCGATTCGCGAAGCGGAAAAACTGTCCGCGGACGAACTCCGGCGGCTGATGCAGGCCAATTTCGACACCGCCCTGGACGCCCGCTACGGCCTTGCCGGCGACGTGCTCTGGGGCACCTTTATCCACCCTTTGGGCACACTGACGGACGAGGATTTCCTGGTGGCCATCGGTCAGGTTGCCAACGTGGCCATCACCTACGGCGACAGCTACTCCTCCGGCCTGCTCATGTTTGGCGGGGGTGACACGGGCCAGCGCCAGCGCGACCTGATCGACCAGCTGCGGCAGAAGCGCAGCATCTGACGCCGCGCCAACGCTGCTGGCAAGCCGGTCCCCCGGCCGCGGCGTCTGCTAGGGCGACGGCGCCAGGGGCGCCTTGGCCGGCTGACCGACAATCAGATAGTCCCGCAGCGCGCTCGCCAGCAACGACCCGGTGTCCGCGTTGGTAAATACGGCAAAGCCAACCTGCTGTTCCGGATAAATCTCAAACAGGCAGGTAAAGTCGCCGTTGTTGCCGCCGTGACCCACCGCCGGGCCAAACGGTGAGTTCATCAGATGAAACCCCAGCGTATAGCGGCGTGGCCACTGGGGCCGGTCCGTTTCATCGAGCGGCACCTCGATCTGTGGCTCGTACATCTTTTCGTAGCCGTCCGCAGAGAGCCCTTTCTGAGCCAGCAGCCCCAGCATGAAATTGGAAAAAGTGCGGGCCTCGGTGTACATGCTGTGAGCAACACCGACCTGGCCCGGAATGTCCAGCGGTCCGGCCATGCCCGCGAGATGGCCCCGGGATGTCTGCTTTCGCACGGCATCGCCGTCAGAAAAGTAGGTGTTTTTCTCAAACTGCAGCGGCACAAGCACCTCCTCGGCGAGGACCTGCTCCAGCGGTTTGCCCGTCAGGTGCGCAACAACCCGGCCGAGGTACTCAAAACCCTCGCCGGAATAGCCAAACTTGATTCCGGGATAAAACTTGATGTCGAGCTTGCCGGTCTCGTTCATCCAGCGCCAGTTGGGAAAACCGGTCTGGTGCGAGAGCGCGTGGCGGGCGGTGATTTTCTGATAGCGCTTATCGTGAGCGATATCTTCAAACGGCAGGTAGGTATGCAGCGGCCGATCGAGATCGATCACGCCGCGCTCGGCCAGCCGGTTCACGGCAAAAGCGAACACCGCCTTGGTAATCGATGCCGCCTCAAACAGCGTATCCGGCCCCACCTTTTCCCTGCTGTAGGCATTGGCCTCGCCGTAGGTACGGTGAAGAACCAGCCCTCCGTCTTTCACCAGCGCGAGCGAAGCGCCGGGCACCTGGTAGTGCGCCATCAACAGCGGGACCACCCGATCAAGCGCATCCGCGGACTGTTGATCGAAACCAAACAGCGCGCCGCGGGCGGGCAGGTCCACCGGCAGCGGGACGGTCTTAAGCGCCAGCGGCGCGGCATCAGCCAGTTTGCCGGCCAAGACCTTCACAACCGCCGGGCGGGCTGGCGCCAGCACCCGGGGTTCGCCGTCCGACCCTTCCAGCAGCCGGTCGACGCTCGACACCTCGTAAGCGCCGGCCGGCACCTTCAGGCGGTAGCGGCCGGTCTTGTCAGCCCTTGCCTGCAGCCAAAGCTGTGGTCGGTCCTGGGAGCTGACGCGCACCCGCAGCTCCTGTGCGGTGGGCTCTTCCCCAGCCAGCGCAATCTGCCCCGTCAGCTCTCCCAGCTGGGGTTTGCTGTCCAGCAGCAGCAGATCTCCCGTGCGCCCGCCGGCGCGGCTTTTGCCAAACCCAGGGCCCCAGGCATACAGGCTGGCCGGGCTGCTCTCGCCGGGCTGGTCATGGTCAGCCACCAGAAAATCCAGGCCAAGCGTCATGTGCGGTGCGAGCGCCTGATGACTTAAGAAGCGCCACTCGTAAACGGTGACACTCCCTTGGCGTTTCACCGCTGCCTTGGCGGTGTCCCAGCTGGCATTGGCCACATCCGCATCCCAGGGGCTGTCGCCGGTGACCATGCGGCGGTGTTCGCCCACCGCCAGGTAGAGCGCTGCGCCGGAGCCGGTGCGGGTGTGATTGAAATCGACGTAAGCGATCACGCTGTCAAGCTGCGACCAGTCCGGCTCCGGGTCATCGGAAGTGGAGTGCACGTCGTCGACAATTTCCAGCGCCACGTAGACGGCCTGCTCGGCTGCGCTGTAGCCGGCGCGAAAGCTGGCGGAAAATCCTTCATCCGGCGAAACCTCAGTGCGATCTTCCAGCGCAATGGGGTATCGGGGCAGATTTTCCGGCCAGTCTTTGAGGCTGCCATCGATCTCAATATCTGCCAGCGGGCCCGCGTGGGCAATCTGTCCGTTATCAGCAAAACTGCTGGTGCTGAGCACAACACCAGCCCCCAGCAACAGGGAGCGTCGAATCATGGTTGGGTCCGCCTAGCGCATTGGGAACGTTATTTGGACTCCGATGGGCACAAAAGGGTTTACGGACCAACCCAGCCTATTGCTGGTTGCCCCGGGCAAAATCGCTCAACGCGCGCGAAGCCATGTTCTGCGCGTTCAGCTCAGCGGCTTTGAGCAGCAGGCCGGGCTGAATCCGCTGCGTATGGTCCGGGTTTGAGTACTGGAAAATGACCTCGCCGTTTTTCGACACGATGAAGCTCGACGGCACCGGCAGCTGATGGTGATTGAAGCCGCTGGCCCGGGACAGCAGACGCCCCCCTTCAAAGTAGCGATCAAGCGCATCCTCCTCCACCTGGTAGGCGATGCCAAAGGCTCGGGCTGCCTCCAGGTTGGAGTCGGAAAGCACCTGATAACGGTCGCCGTCCATAGGTTGGCCAAAAGACAGCAGTTCGGGCTTGTCCGGGCTTACAAAAAGAATGTCGTAGCCCAGGTCCGCAAGCTGTCCTTCGATGTCCTTGAGACCGGAAAACTGCGTCACGCAGTAGGGGCACCAGCCACCGCGAAAGAAAGTGATGACCAGGGGCCGTTCCAGATGATCCGGGTGGTAGCCGAACTGGTTTCCGGTGAGCCCTGTGAGCTTAAACTCCGGGATCGGACTGCCGGGCAGCAAGGGCCGGATGCTGTGGGGCCCCTCCCCCATCGGCTCCCGCTCAAGCGCCGCCTCCGGGGCCGGCTGATCGATCAGCGACTGGGTACCCAGCACCCGCGTCTGCTGCGCCAGGGCACTGCCGGCCCCCAGCAGGACGGCCAGTCCCAGAATGAAAACTGCGGGGGAAAAACGAACCATAGCGCTGCCTCCTGAATCTTCACTAAGGGACCGCAGCGCTGGGCTTTTCTTTCAAACCACTGCCGGTCTGCTCCGAAGGGCTGGCCGGGTCAGACCGCTTGGGGTCTGACCCGGAGCGATCCGGCGTCAGAAGTACAGCGCCGAACTGTTGAGCACCCCTTCGCAATTTACCAGCGTGGCTTTCTTCTGCCGGATGGCAAACCCGGCCTCGGCGGGGGCAAGCGCGTAGCGGTAGTAGCCGGCAAAGATCTGCGGCATGTCGCGGCGGAACTCATGCATCTGGAAAACGGCGCTCACCACCACCTCCGCCTCGTCCCAGGTGTCTATCATCACGTTGCTTACGGCGTGGGCGGTGCGGGGAAACGGCTGCAGCGAAAAGGCGTTGGGATGGTCATAGCGCTTGAGTCGCACCTTGCGCAGCAGATGGTCGTCAAAAATCACCGACACATGATTCACCGGATCCGGCTGATCGTGGGTGGCCGGTGCCCAGTAGGTGCCATCGTCGGTAAACAGTCCCTCCCAGTCGGACCATTTTCGCTCGTCCAGCAATCTCACCTCACCGTAGATGAACTGCTCCACGAGGTGCTGCCGCTCTAGCTCCGTCGCGATGCTCACCTCAGACGTCCTGGCTCATGTAGTCACGCCAGGCCTTCAGCTGATTGCGGAAAGCCAGATCACTGGATCCTTTGGCGTAGGTGTGACCGTCCCCCAGATCTTCATCTGCGTGCAGGTCCCGGTTGAGCGGAATCCAGTCGTTGCCCTGCGTCTTCAGGCCGTTCTGCTGCCGCAGATAGGCTTCCTGATCGTCGGGGCCCACCAGGTTGGCGGACGAGTTGATCAGGTTGCAATAGAGGATAGACCGCTGCAGCATCTCCTGCGGCGCGCCTTTCAGGCGGAAGGTCCAGGATTCGATGATCGTGCGGTTCACGGCGATAGGCTTCACCACCCGCATGGTCTGAATGGCGCCCTTGATCGTCATGCTCGGATAAAACACCGAGTTGTGCCGGTTGACGGCAAAAATCTCGTCGACCCGTTCCTTGCCGTAGGCCGCCTGCATGGCCTCGTTGTATTCATCGATGTCGGAGTAGTTGGCGTGGATGCTGTTTTTGCCGCCGGAGTAGCCGTGCCCAAAAGCAAAGGCGTGCAGACCCATATCGTCAAAAAACGAATAGCTTTCGGTAAACGGTGAAATGATCTCCAGCGCCGGCGGCAGCTCCGCGTCTTTGCCCAGCACTTTTTTGCCCACCACCCGGGCGGTGAGGCTGGAGGACTGGTGCACAATCATCGGGTGCATCATGTCGTTCAGGTTTTCGACAAAAAACTTCCAGTTGCTGTCGTGCTCGTAGCGCATCACCCCGCCGGTGATTTCCAGCGCCCCCTCCGGCGCCCGGTCCACCATGTTGTCGATGGATGACGCAACGCCTCCCAGCCAGGTTTCAAGATCCGGTCCGTCCTGCGCCAGGCTGGCAAAAACAAATCCCCGATAGCTGCCCACGCGGGGTACCCGCTGAATGTTGGCCCGCGGGTCATCTTTGGAAAACCCGGTGTTTTCATATCCCTGCTCCAGCGGGATGGAGACACAGTTGCCGGCCATATCAAAACGCCAGGCGTGGTACAGGCAGCGAAACTCCTTCAGCTTGCCGCACTCGTTACCAACGAGCTGAGCCCCTTTGTGGGCGCAGCGGTTGAACAGCACGTTGATCTGACCGTCCTGATCGCGAGTCAGAATCACCGGCTGCCGGCCGATGGTGGTGGCGTAGTACTGGCCGCGCTCCGCCACCTGGCTTTCGTGGCCCACATAGATCCAGCTTCGCTCCCAGATGCGCGCCATCTCAAGATCGAAAATCTCCGGATCGGTATAGATGTCCTTGTGCACGCGGTCACTGTGGACCAGTGCTTCGGGGGAGAAGGCTGTTTCAGTACTCATCGCGGGACCTCCGCTAAATCACAATGGAGCCGATGCTGCTGCCGCCGCAGACATACAGCACCTGGCCGGTTACAAACGCTGCCTCCTTTGAGGCAAAAAACTTCACCGCGGCCGCCACATCCTCCGGCTGGCCGATGCGGCCGACGGGGATGGCGGACGCCAGGCGATCGACACGCTCCGCGTCATCACCCATGATCTCGTCGAACATATCGCTGCGAATTGGGCCGGGCGCCACGCAGTTGGCGGTGATGCCCGCTGACCCGAGCTCCAGCGCCCAGGTGCGCAGCATGCCGAACATGCCTGCTTTGGTGGCGCTGTAGTTGGTGCGGGTCGCAAGACCCAGCGCGCCGCGGGACGAAAGACCAATAATCCGGCCAAAACCCGTCGCCTTCATGCCGGGGATCGCCGCCTGGACGAGCTGCAGCATGCAGCCCAGATGCAGCTCCGTGAGATAGTCCAGATCCTCGAGCGAGGCTTCCTCCACCCGCGCCGGCCGGATCACCCCCGCGTTGTGGATCACCGTCAGTACCGGACTTTCCGCCGCCAGCGCCTGCGCCGCTTTCCGGGTGGCCTCGCGACTGGCGAGATCCACCTTGACGGTGCGGAAGCTGGGGTGGCTGAACGATTCCGGTTCCTGCCGGGAGAACGACACGACGTGATGCCCGGCCTCGACCAGGGTCTGGGAAATGGCAAGACCGATGCCGCGGTTGCCGCCGGTAATTAAGGTGATGCCTTCACTCACGTGCTTTCCTCCACCAGGGCCAGCACCCGCAGCGGACTGCCGGACCCGTTTTTGATTTTCAGCGGCGCGCACAAAATGACCGCGCCGGTGGCGGGCAGCTGATTAAGGTTTCGCAGACACTGCAGGCCGTAACGGCCGGCACCGTGAAGCAGCGCGTGGGCCGGATAGGGCGGGTCGAAGTGCTGCGCCTGGCCCGCGTCGGTGCCAATGGTCTCCACGCCAAAACCCACCACGTCGCGCTGCTCGATGAGATAGTTGATGGCCGTCGAGTCCGGGCCCGGCGAGTGAGCGCCGTCTTCCTTCAGGTTCAGGTATGCCTCGGGGCTGCGCCGGGACCAGTCGCTGCGGAAAAGCGCCCAGCTGCCCGCGGGGATCTCCCCGTGGGTCTGCTCCCAGGCAGCGATGTGGTCGGCGGTCAGCACAAAGTCGTCGTCAGCCGCGCACTCGACGGAGAAATCCATCACCACCGCTGGCCGAACGAAGGCGTCCACGCCGATCGTGTCGACCGAGTTGTCCGGCAGGTCTTTGCCCGATACCCAGTGGATCGGCGCGTCGAAGTGGGTGCCGGTATGCTCGCTGCAGGTGAAGTTACGCCAGTACCAGGCCGGCCCCCGCTCGTCGTAGCGCGAGACCTCCTCCACCCGGAAAGGCTGACACTGACCAAACTCCGGCGGCAGCACCAGCACCGGAAAATCCGGGTCCAGGGTGAAGGTCAGATCGATGGTTTTCACCTTCTGGCTCGCCAGCGCTTCGGCCAGCTGGACAAGCACGGTCACAGCGCACCTCCATCCTGCGTGAGCTCCCGTTCCAGCACGGCCGGGTTTTCCTGCCAGCGGGCCATCACGTCCTGCGCAATGTCTCCCACCACCTTTTCCTCGAGCCCCGCCTCCAGCGCGTCCACCACCACGCGGGCCAGTTTGGCCGGCGTGACCTTCGGCGGAGAGACCGGCTGATACCACTCACTCTCAAGCGGGCCGTGGAACACGTTCAGCACCTTGATGCCGCTTGGTTGAAAGTCCGCCCGCGCCCCCTGCGCCAGCGACAGGGCAGCGGCGTGGCTGGCGGACGTGGTGGCGTAGGCAGGCCAGTTGCTCAACGCGTAGATCGAGAGCAGATTGACCCAGCACACCGCGTTGTTGTCGCCGTCGGCTGCGCGACCCTGCATCGCCGGGCCAAAGAACTGCAGCAGACGCAGCAGCCCAAAATAGTTGGTCTCCATTTCGTCTTTTGCCGCGGTGAGGCCGTTGCGCCCCACCGTGCTGCCCGGACGCACGTGGCTGGCGGTGTTGATCAGAATGTCCGTTTTGCCACCGATGGCGCCGGCCAGCTCCAGCACCGAGTCACCCTGGGTCACGTCCAGGCTGACCTGCTCGATGTGATCGGCAGTGGCCAGGGCGTCGCGACCCGGGAAGGGCTTCCAAGGCTCGGCGACGCCGGCGAACACCCGGCTGGCGCCAGCCTCGCGCACCTTGAGCGCCAGCGCCTGGCCAAAATCCGTGCGCACATCGGTGATCAGCACCCGGCGATGGCGCACCGAAGCGCTCAGCTCGCGCAGTTGTTTTTCGTCATTCATATGGGGGGTGTCCTCAACCGGCAGCGCGACAATCACGCCCTGGCCGGATTTGTCAGTACGGACCGTCAGGCGCACGGGCTGGCCGCCCTGCGCCGGCGTGGGTACATCGCTGTGAATGTGCGCCAGCAGCGCCACGCCGCTTTCGTGCTCAACCGTGCCCACGCGCCAGGGCATGCGCTCGCGAAAATAGACGTTGGTACTGGTGTGCAGCACCGTGTCGGCCAGCAATCGGCCGGTGGGTGCTGCCGGCTGCCACTCGAGGCGGCTGCTCCAGCAGTTGGGGCAAACATCCCGCGGCGGATAGCTGGTCGTGCCGCAGTCGCCGCATACCTGCAGGCGGAATTCGCCCCGCGCGGCCCAGGCAGAAAACGCAAGGCCGGCGCGGCTGCGCGCCGGCGGCGGCAAGGTAGCCTGCCGGGTGCGCCGCTGGGGGTCTTTGCGTGGAGGGCTTTTGAGCGGATCAGCCATGCTCAGGCGGCCGCCAGCAGCGCCGCGGCGGTGCACACGCCGCGATCGAAGTTGATCATGCCAAAGCCGGACACCAGCCCCACTTTGGCATCTGGGACCGGGTTGCCAATCGGCTGCCCCGTCAGCTGGCGTAGCGCATCCACCAGGCCGATGTAGCCTCCGGCGGCGCCGGCCTGGCCCGTGGACAGCTGACCGCCGGACGTGTTGTGCGGCAGCGTGCCGTCGTTGGTGAAGGTCTGTTCCGCGGCGAAGTCGTTGAACTCGCCCTTGCCGCAGAAGCCAAGATCCTCCAGCTGCATCACGGAGATCACCGGGTAATCGTCGTAGGTCTGCACCAGATCCACCGCGGCGGGCGTGACGCCGGCCTGGGACCAAAGGGCATCCCGGTCCAGCACCCAGCCACCGCGGAGCTGAATCGGGTCTTCGGGAAACGCGTTGTGACGCTCGATGGTCGACAGAATTCTGGCGTAGGGCAGACCCTGGGCCTTTGCATCGTCTTCCGACATCACCAGAAAACCCTCCGCTCCGGCGCACGGCATCACACAGTCGAAGAGATGCAGCGGCTCAGCGATGACGCGGGCATCCAGGTACTCATCCAGCGTCAGGGGCCGGGTCATCATGGCAAAGGGCACCGCCAGCGCGTTTTGCCGCTGCGCGACGCACAGGCGTCCAAAGGTCTCGCGGGTGGTGCCGTAGGTGTCCATATAGGCCCGGGTCAGCAGCGCAAAGCTCCCGTTGGGACCGCCGCCGCCGTAGGGAAACGAAGCATCCTGGGAAAACCGGCTGAAGCTGGTGAGCATGCTGCGAAAAGAATTCACCTGGTTGGTGTCGCCGGCTACGCAGGCCACTACCCGGGCGTCACCGCACTGCACCGCGCGGGCGGCCCGCCGCAGCGCGACCACCCCCGATGCGCCACCCATGGGAATATGATCCAGCCACCGTGGCGACAGACCCACGTGCTGCGTCAGTCCCACCGCCGTGTCCGGCAGCAGGGTAAAGGACGATACGCAGAAGCCATCGATGTCAGCCGGCTCCAGGCCGCTGACCTCCCGCAGCGCGCGCAGCGCACAACCGATCCACCAGTGGGCGGGCTGATGCGAGTAGCGGCGATAGGGCACGGTGACCGGCGCGGCCAGCACCACGCCGGGATACGGCTGACTGGGCCGCGCGTCGGCCATCAGGCAGCAGGCCTCGGGGGTTTTTTGCGGGCGGTAAAGTCGAAGCACGCACCGGCGCTCACTACGTCCGCCGCGAGCCGTTTCACGTCGCCGCGCTTGACCTTTTCCGACGCGGTCAGCGGCAGCTTTTCAACAAACGCGATGTAGCCCGGCGCCTTGTAGTAAACCAGATCCGAGCTGGCACTCTGAAACAGGGCCTCCGCCAGCGCTTCGGTGTTGTCTGCGTCGGTGATCACCAGCGCCGCCACCTCGTCCCCACGCATTTCGTCCGGCACTGCGGTGACAACGCACTGGGTGACGTCCGGGTGACGCAGCAGCACCGTCTCCACTTCAAGGGCGGCAATGTTTTCACCGCTGCGGCGGATGATGTTTTTGCGCCGGTCGACAAAGAAGAAACTGCCGGCTTCGTCTACCCGCACCTCATCGCCGGTGTGGAACCAGCCATCCGCCCAGGCGTCCCGGGTCGCCGCCTCGTCCTTCAGGTAGCCGGAGAAAAAAAACTGCCGCGGCTGACGGCCGCTTCTGCGCACCAGCAGCTCGCCGACAGCGCCGGCGGGGACCTCGCTGCCCTGCTCGTCCACCAGCTGATAATCCAGCCCCTCCGGTGCTTTGCCAAAGCAGCGCTGGCCTACATGGCGCGGCTCGTGGGACGCGGTAATCCACGCCCCGGCGCCGGTTTCCGACATGGCCCAGGCTTCGGTGAGCGGAAACCCAAAGCGCGCCTCAAAGCGCGCGTGATGCCGCGGGTCACACCCCGCGCCAAAGCCAAAGCGCACCTGGCCGCCAATCGGGTCGCTCGCCGCTTCCGGCGCCGCCAGCAGCAGCGCCGGCATAACGCCCAGGTAATGGATGATGGTGGCACCGGACTCGCGCACCGTGTCCCAGTAGTTGCCGGGATGAAAGCGGTCCAGCTGGATCAGGCAGCTGCCGGTTTCCATACACCCCATAAAGGATGTCGCCAGAGCATTCATATGGGACACAGGAAGCGGCGTCATCAGCCGGTCGCCGGCGCGAAAGGTACACAGACCACCGATCTCGCTGTAGAACCTCCCGACGTATCGAAAATAGTCGTTGCTGAGCACGCAGCCTTTGGGCTGACCGGTGGTGCCGGAGGTGTAGATCACCGCCGCTTCGGTGAGGTTTTCGCCCCGCTGGGGCGCGCGGCGGGCTGGGAGCGTCACCGCCTCGAGCGTCGCCGGGGTCGCCACCGGCACCGGCGAGGCGAGGCCCTGGGCCAGCGTTGCGAACCGTTCCCGGTAGTCGGCATACACGGTCAGCAGCACACACTCGCTGTGGGTGATCAGATACGCAAGCTCCGCGTTCTGCATGCCGGCGTTGAGCGGTACCACGCTGGCGCCGAGGCCGTTGAGCGCCAGCAGGTGCACAAAAAAATCCGGCCGGTTGTCCAGCGCCACCCCCACCCGGGATTGCGCGCCGACGCCCAGGCCCTCGTATTGCTGACGAACGTGGGCAACCCGTCCAGCGGTTTGCGAAAAGGTCCAGGTTAGCGGCTCGCAGCGATAGTAGCCCGCGGTCTGGGGCGTTACGCAGAGAAAATCCTGGTCACCCCAGCGGCTGACGCTCTGCTCAAAGCGGTCCGCAATGCTGCCCCGGTCGGCCACGTCAGACACCCCCTTCCGCCTTCGCCCAGGTGTCTTCCACCGGCCGCGGATCGGGGCCGGTGAGGTTTTCCCGCACCCGCTTGAGGGTCGCGGTAATCTGCTCAATCTCCGCCTGGCTGATACCGGCAAAAGCCCTTTCAAACACGGCCTGCGCAACCGCCCGGACCTCGATCAGGGTGCGATCGGCGCGGGCCGTCATGCGCACCTCCACCACCCGGCCGTCTTCGCTGGAGGCGCGGCGCGAGATGAGCTGCTGCTTTTCCATCCGGTCGAGCATGCGGGTGACCGTGGGCAGCTTGGTGACGGACCGGCGCGCCAGCTCACCGACGGTGCTTGGGTTTTTGTCCTTGAGCAGCGACAGCACCCGCCACTCAGTCATATTCAGGTCCCGGGCTTTTAGTCCCGCATCCATCTCCGCGGCATAGGTCGAGGAGAGCCGTACGAGGTTGTAAAGCACGTAGTCTTCCAACACGAAGTCAGGGTGTTGCGGGCCAATTTTGGCAGGCGATGACGGCATCTTCCCTCCAGCCCCCGGCGCAACGCCCGGGCTATGCCTAGCAGCACTGTAGGCCTATTTAGTTGACTTTTCAACTAAAAATACGGGGCGACGATTGCTGGCCAACGCGGCGTATTTTCCGCGCCGCTGCCGAAACGGTGATCCCTTTTGCCGCTGTTTTCCGCTTCCTAAGATAAGCCCAGTCAAACGGACCGCGGATACTCGCAAGCCGCGGAGCGGCGGCGTCCTGAAACCGCCTGAGGGAGGGGTTTCCCTTTCGGAGGGGAGGGAGTTTCTTTGGCTAAGCCGCAGCCGACCTGGGTGTCTTGGCCGGCGGCATCACCCATCCTTGCCGCCGGCCTCTTTTTATCGGGCCAAGTAGCGGCTAGGACGCGGCAAACACCGGCCCGCCGCGCCAGCGGGGAAAGCCGTAGCCGTTGACCCAGATTACGTCCATATCACTGGCCTGGGCGGCGATCCCCTCATCCACAATAGCCCCACACTCCCGGGCCACGGCCTGCATGACCGTGCTCACGATCTCCTCCGCGGAAAATTCCCGCTGACGCACGTTCAGCCGGCGGCCGGTGGCGGCGACGAGGGCGAGCGCATCGGGGTTTTCCGGCCGCCCCTCCACGTCTTCATACAGGTAAAAACCTTTGCCGGACTTGCGACCCAGAAGGCCTGCTTCCACCAGCGCGTCGGACGCGGCAAACCAGGTGGGATCGTCCGGCGGATTGGGATTCTGCTGGCGGGCGTTGTAGCCAATATCCAGGCCCGACAGGTCCAGCACTGCGCAGGGCCCCATGGCCATGCCCCAGTCGGTCAGAGCCTGATCCAGGGCGCTTGGCGTTACCCCCTGCAGCAGCAGGTGCTGACAGGCACCCTGGTACGCGGTGTAGCTGCGGTTGGCGGCGAAGCCAAAACAAACGCCCACCGGGACCACAATTTTTCTGATCCGTTTGCCCACCTTCACCGTCCGGGCAAGTACCGCCGCGTCGCTGTGCTCCGCTCGCACCACCTCCAGCAGCTTCATCCGGTCCGCCGGGCTGAAAAAGTGCATGCCTACCACCCGGCCGGGATTACTCACGGTGCGTGCGATGGTGTTGATGTCCAGGTAAGACGTGTTGGTGGCCAGCACCGCGTCGCGGCGGCAGTTGCTCTCCAGCGCTTCAAATACCTTTCGTTTGACATCCAGGTCTTCAAATACCGCCTCGATCACCAGGTCCACTTCGCTGAGCGCATCGTAGGAAATGGCACCGTCGATGAGCGCTTTGCGCTTTTCCGCCTGCTCGCTGGTGAGCTTTCCCAGCGCTACGCCTTTTTCAAGGCTGGCGTGGATACGGCGCATGCCGGCCTGCAGGTTATCGTCGCTCAGCTCGATCACCGTTACCGGAATCCCGGCATTAGCAAAGCTCAGGGCGATGCCGGTGCCCATGGTGCCGGCGCCGATCACGCCGACCGACTCGATCGGCGCCTCAGCCAGCTTCAGGTCGATAGACCGGGTGGTGGATCGCTCGGCAAAAAACACGTGCCGCAGCGCCGCGGACTGGGTAGAGGATTTCAGATCCATAAAAATCTGCCGCTCCGCCGCAAGTCCTTGCCGCAGCGGCAGGTTCATCACGTTGCGGATGCTGGCCAGCGCTGCCAGCGGCGACTCCTGGCCCCGGACGCGCCGGCGCAGCTGGTTTTCCTGGCCCTTCCACCACGTATCGGTGTATTCCCGGGACTGAATCGGCGCGGGAGCCCCGTTGCGGCTGGTAGATCGATCCGCTGCCGCGGCAAACGCAATGGCCGAATCCACCAGTTCACTACTCACCACATGGTCCACCAGCCCAAGCACGCCCGCTTTATCCGCACTGACCGGCTTGCCGGACGTGATCATCTCCACCGCCGGCTCAACCCCCACCAGCCGCGGCAGCCGCTGCGTGCCGCCGGCGCCGGGGATCAGCCCCAGGTTCACTTCCGGCAGCCCCAGCTTGGCGCTCTCCACCGCCACCCGGAAATGACAGCCCAGCGCCAACTCCAGACCGCCGCCAAGCGCGCTGCCGTGAATCGCCGCCACCACCGGCAGCTCAAACTGCTCCAGCGCGTCCACCACGTCGGGCAGATGCGGCTCCAGCGGCGGCTGATTAAACTCGCGGATGTCCGCGCCGGCAACAAAAGTGCGCCCGGCGCAGCGCAGCACCACCGCCCGGGCGTCGCTTTGCCGAATCTCTTTCAGCCGATCCATGATGCCCTGGCGCACCACCTGCCCGCACGCGTTCACCGGCGGGTTGTCGATGGTGATCACCGCCACCTGGTCTGAGTAGGTAAGGGCTACCGAAGCCATGAGTTGTCCTTGTTGTTGTCGGCAAGCGAACAACCATGGTGCGTAATTTTGCTCCGCATTGCGAGAGGTTGCGTCCAACATCTACACTTAACTCTATGCCGAAACGGTCGGACTATCAGCCCAACCCGCTCTTCACAGACCTCTTCCCGGAAATCTCCGGTAACGAGGTCAACGGACTCGGCGAAACGGAGCCGCGGCGCGCGTCACCGTTTTTCTGGCACCCGCCGCCGCGCCAGTCCCACGGGGCGCTGCAGGCCGCCGTCACCGACTTTCATCGCCACTCACCGGAGCTGCGTCGCCACTTCTCCCCCACGCCCCCCGGCGGGCGCGGCCCCAAGCCGATCGAACAGGCCCCGGACAGGATTGAGCAGTCGCCGCAGACCTGGACCGACGCCATCAAGTCGTTCTCCTTAAGTCATGAGGCAGACCTCGTGGGCATCGCCGCCATGGACGAGCGATTCCTGTTTGAGGGCTACGAGTCGGACCATCCGTTCATCATCGTGATCGGTGTGGCGATGGACTACAGCGAGCTGTCTCAGGTACCGGCAACAGCGGAAAATCCTGCCGGCGCAGTCGTTGTGGCCAGGGAGTACAACCGGGCGTCCCGGGCGAGCCGCGAGATTGCCAACCAAATCTTGAGCCAGGGCTGGGCGGCCAAGGCCTACCCGGGCCCCTACGCCTCGGCATTGAACATGATTCCCGCGGCGATCGAAGCCGGCCTGGGTGAGCTGGGCAAACATGGGTCCATCATCAATCGGGAGCTGGGCTCGAGCTTTCGCCTGTCCGCGGTGACCACCGATCTGCCGCTGGTGGTGGATACGCCAGATGATTTTGGCGCCGACGATTACTGCACCCGCTGCCAGGCCTGCGTGCGGGCCTGCCCGCCGGACGCCATCTACAACAAAAAGCAGATGGTACGGGGCGAATCCAAGTGGTACGTGGATTTTGACAAGTGCATTCCCTATTTCGGCGAAACGTTCGGCTGCGGCATCTGCATTGCCATCTGCCCATTCTCCCGGCCGGGCAATGCCCCGCGCCTGATCGAGCGGATGCAAAAGAAAAAGTAGTCAGGCTTCGCGATACCGGTAAACCTGGTGCGGCCCAAAATCGAGCAGCTCAATCGTTGTGTCGTAAGCCGCCCCCAGCCGCTCGGCCACCTTCACCGACGCGATGTTTCGGTCGTCGATATAGCTAACCAGCGTGGCGAGTTTCAGCTCATCTAACGCAAAGTCCCGCACCGCGTGCCCCGCCTCGATGGCAAAACCCTGGCCCTGCATCGAGGGCAGCAGCCAATAGCCCAGCTCCGGCTCCGGCCAGGGGTCAGAGTTCCACAGGCCCACGGTGCCCACCAGTTCCCCGCGGTTGCGGGTTTCCAGTGCCAGGTAGCTGTAGCCCAGCAGGTCGTAGTGGCCAACGTAGGTCGCCATCAGCCGCCAGGCCTCTTCCGGGCGCTTGCGGCCGCCGACAAACCGGGCCTGCGTCTCGTCGCTGAAAAACTCCGCCAAGGCCGCAAAGTCGGAAGCCCGCCACTGGCGGAAAATCAGCCGCTCAGTTGTCAGCCCAACCATGGGCCGCGTCTCAGAGGTTTCGTTATTGGTCATGAGCGGGATTCCCTTGGAGGCCGTCATGGTAATGGAATCGGTCAGCCGGACCAGCGTTCGCAGCTATACTCGCCGCCATGAACCGAGACGACTATTACCAATACGCCGAACAGGCCGCGCGCTGGGGCGGCCACTACCTCAAAACGCTGCGGGAACGCCCGGTGCGCGCCCAGGTGAAACCCGGCGAGAACGCAGCCCGGATTCCCAGTGAGCCGCCGGAAGCTCCGGTGAGCATGGATACCATCATCGACGACTTTGCCCGCATCGTTCCGGACGGCATGACCCACTGGCAACACCCCCGGTTTCTGGCCTACTTTCCCGCCAACGCGGCCCCCGCCTCCATGGTGGCAGACCAGCTCGCCTCGGTGCTTTCCGCCCAGTGCATGCTCTGGCAGACCTCGCCGGCGGCAACGGAAATTGAGACCTGCATGGTGGACTGGATGCGCCAGGCGCTTGGCCTTCCGCCGGGCTTCAGCGGCCTGATTCAGGACTCCGCCACGACATCCACCGTGTGCGCGGTGCTGACCATGCGCGAGCGGGCGCTGGGCTGGCGCGGGAATCGCGAAGGCCTGGCCGGGCAGCCGCCGCTGCGGGTCTATGCTTCCCCGCAGAACCATTCTTCCATCGACAAGGCAGTCCGCATCGCCGGCATCGGCCAGGACAATCTGGTGAAGGTGGCCACGGACGATAACTGGGCGCTGGACCCCGTGGCCCTGCGGGCCGCCGTCAGAAAAGATCTGGACGCCGGCCTTAAACCGGTGGGCGTGGTGCTCTGTGTCGGCGGCACCTCCCTCGGCGTGTCCGATCGCGTCCGGCAGACCATCGCCGTGGCGCAGGAGCTGGACCTGTACGTGCACGTTGACGCGGCCTGGGCGGGCTCCGCCATGATCTGTCCGGAACTGCGCCACATCTGGGACGGCGTGGAGGATGCTGACAGCATCGTTTTCAATCCCCACAAATGGCTGGGCGCGCAGTTCGACTGCACCGTGCAGTTTCTCAAGGACCCGGAAGCCCAGGTGCGCACGCTGGGCATCCAGCCGGACTACCTGAAAACGCCGGGGGAGACGGAGGTGACCGACTACAGCGATTGGACCATCCCGCTGGGTCGGCGTTTTCGTGCGCTGAAACTCTGGTTTGTGCTCCGCGCCCACGGCCTCGAGGACCTTCGCCAGCGCATCCGCAATCACATCGCCTGGGCGGAGAGCGCGGCGGCGCGGATCAGCGCCCTGCCCCACTTTCGCCTCACGTCCCCCTGTCAGCTTTCCCTGTTTACGTTTCAGTTTGCGCCACCGGGGGCGGACCCCGCCGCGGCGACCGAGCAGCTGCTGCGGGCCGTCAATGATGACGGCAGAACCTACCTGACCCAGACCACGCTGGACGGTGAGTTTGTGATCCGGTTTCAGGTGGGCCAGTTTGACTGCCAGGCGGCGGATATCACGATGGCGGTGGACGTGATCGAAGAGCTGGCGGCCACCTGAGCAGCTAGGGCCGCTGGCGCAGCGTCACCCGTCCGAGACGCTGTTCCCGCCACACGATCAGACCATTGGCGCTGATCACCACCGCCGCACCAGCAAGCACCAAGGTGGTAGGCCAGTCGTTCCAGATCAGCCATCCGGCCAGGGTGGCCCAGATAATGGTGGTGTAGTTGAGCACCGCCACCACCGCCGCGGGCGTCAGCTTCAGCCCCACGGAGTAGCACCACTGGGCGATGGCGCCGACGGCGCCGATCGCAACGAACCAGACCCACTCGCCCGGCAGCATGGGCTTGGCGACAAACGGAACCGCCAGGCCGGTCAGCACCGCCCCGATCAGAAAGAAGTAAAACGTCACCGTTTCCGGACGCTCGCTGCCGCCCAGCTGGCGCAGCATGACCGACATCAGCGCCTGGAAGCTGGCGGCCAGCAGCGCCATCGATACGCCGAAGGTGTTTACGTTGCCCGAAGGGTTGGCCATCACCGCGACGCCAACAAACCCCACCAGCACCGCAATCCAACGGTAGGGTCCCACCTTCTCGCTCAGCATCATCACCCCGAGGATAGGAATGAACAGCGAGGAGCTGAACAGCAGCACCGCCGTTTCCGCCATCGGCATCACCGAGAACGCGGCCATGGTGGCCACCAGCGAAACGCTGCCCATGATGCCCCGGGTGAGAATGAGCCCGGGGCGGGAACGAATCCTAAGGATCTGCTGGCGCCGAAACGCAAGCGCAAACGCCAGGAACGGAATCATCGCGATCACGTTGCGGTAAAACGCGATCTCAATCACCGAGTGGGTTTCACTCAGGTGTTTCGCCAGCGCGTTCATCACGGTGAACATGATCATGGCAGCAGCTGTTGCCAGCATGCCGGGCAACAGTCGGACCTGCATGGGAGACGTAAGATGGGGGAGTTGGATGAGTCTAACGTGAATCAGTACCGGCGGACATCAGGTTGAACAACGCTGCGCAGGAACTCAGAAAACGTCTGGCCGGCTGGGATCGGCGATCCAAAGACGATATCGGCGAAATCTTCCAAGACTTCCGGGAGGCACAGGAACTGAGCCACCTGCTGAGCGAGCTGCTGTCGGATGCAGAGCTGCAGGTGGGCGCCACCTGGCTACTTAAGCGGGGGCTGGAGTCGCGGGTGCTTGACCCGCCAACCGTGGGGCCGCTGATCTGGGCTCATCTGCCGGAGCTCGCAGCGCCTGAGGCGCGGCTCCACGTGCTGCAGATATTCCATCGATTGCCCATTCCAGGCCGGCAGAAAAAACGGGCGGAGCGTTTTGTTCGATCCTGCTTTGAGAGCCCGCACAAGTTTGTCGTGGCCTGGGCCTACGCCGGGTTTCACGCGCTGGCGGACCAGCACCCGGAGTATCGGGAGGAAGCCCTTCAGTTTATAGCGCTGGGGCTGGAGGACGGACCGGCGTCGACCAAAGCCCGTATTCGGAACCTGCAAGCCAAAGGATTTAGGCAATAACGCCTGGAGGGCTAAGCGGGCCAGTTGGCGAGGAGGTGGTCGGCGGATCTGGCTGTCAGGGCGTGGACGGTGAAGGTGGGGTTCACGCCGCCGCTGGTGGGAAACAGGCCTGGGCCGGCGACCACCAGGTTATTCAGGTCGTGGGTCTGGCCGAAGCTGTTGGTGACGGATTTTTTGGGGTCATCACCCATAATCGTGCCGCCCATGATGTGCATGGCGCCCTGGGGGCCGGTCCATACCTCTTTCGCGCCGGCCGCCTTGAACACCTCCTGTCCTTCGATGAGCACCTGATCCCACAGTGCCTTCGACGAGGGGTCCGTAGTGTGCGTCACCTGGGCGAGGGGCACGCCGTGGGCGTCTTTTTCATCGCGGCTGAGCTGCACCCGGTTCTCCGCCACCGGCATGTCTTCCACCACCGCGGTCATGGTGGCAAACCCCTGGGCTGCTCGCTGCATAAAATCGTGCAGGGCCTGACCGAACAGGTCCACACGGGTGGTGGCGATGCCCAGCAGATCGTTCGGCTTCACCGCCTGCGCGATCATCCACTGATAGGAGCCAAACGCCCCGGTCGCGGCGTGGGACTCCTTGCCGTAGTTATCCTGGTTCACCAGCTGGCCGCCAAACGCGCCCATGTAGGGCAGCGTCGGTTCGTCAAACAGGCCGTAAATCAGACCCGCCGGATGGGTCATGATGTAGCGCCCCAGCGTGCCGCTGGAGTTGCCCAGCCCTTCCGGGTGCTGCGCCGTCGCCGAAGCCAGCATGAGTCGGGGGTTTTGCACCGAAAACGCGGCGAGCACGACCACGTCAGCAAAGATCTCCCGGCGTCCTGCCGGCCCGACCGCCTCAACGCCAGTCGCGCGGGTGCCGTCGTCACTTGTCAGGATGCGCACGACCTGGGTGTCCGTGTCCAGCTCCGCACCAGCTTCCGTCGCCTTCGGCAAATCAATCGTCACAGGATTGGCCAGCGCACCGATCGGGCAGCCCGCGTCGCACCAGCCGTCCCAGATGCAGGGCCGGCGACCGTTGTACGAAGTACTGGTCACGGCCAGCGGCAGCGGCGCGGTATCCATGCCGAGCACCTTAAATCCACGGCGAATGATCTCGCCCTGCGCAAAGAGCGGTACCGCGGGCATGGGATAGGGTTCTCCCGGCGGCCGCCAGGTCTCCTGCGCTGCGTCGCCAGAAATGCCCGACTCGGCTTGCACGCGGTCATAGTAGGGCTGCAGATCGTCGTAGCTGATGGGCCAGTCCAGCCCCCGCCCGTAGCGCGTGCGGCACTCAAAGTCTTCCGCGTGGAACCGCGGCCAAACCGCATAGTGGTGCATGGCGCTGCCGCCAACGCCGCGGCCGGCGTTGAACACATGGCCCACCGGATTGGCACCGTCTTCCAGCACCGGCTCGCCGGTCCATTTCAGGCGCCGGGCCCAAAGGGTCGAGCTCACGAGGTGTTCGTTGCCCCGGGCGGTGCCCGCCTCGAGGATCTTGACCCGTTTGCCCCCCGCCGCAAGCCGCGCCGCCATGTTGCTGCCGGCGGCACCGGAACCCACCACAATCGCATCGTAGCGGTCCGCCATCAGCCAGCCTCCCAGGGTGTCGATGGCTCGATGTGCGCCATGTAGGGCACGCCGAGCGACTCCATGCCGCTCTTGGTACCGTAGCTCACGTCCACCGCGTCGTTGCGCAGCACAAAGTAAAAAAACGGCGGCGGTGGGCCTCCCCAGTTTTCCAGTTTGCCCTGCGCCATCTCGCCCACCAGCTTGGTCTGGCGCTCCGTCGACAGGTTGGCAAAGTCGGCGCCGGCAGCCGCCTGCGCCGCCTGATTCAGCGCGGCCAGACCGCCCTGGTAGAACCCATCGTAGGGGGGCGGTGGGCCCACGTACTTGATCATGAGCAGCTGCTCTTCCACCGGGGCTGCCAGCTGATGGTCAATAAATTCCACCAGCCCTTTTTCGGCACTCCCGGGCAGCAGCACCTCGCCGAGGGCCGCCAGTGTTTTCGCCTCGGTACCGGAGAGCTTCTTCAGCGAAACGCCTGCCCCGTGGGCCTGCTCCGGGGTCAGCTGCGTGGCGCAGCCGGCCAGCTGAAACGTCAGCAGGCCGATGCCCCCATCGCGGATAAACTGCCTGCGGCTGTAGCTCATGCCTCAGCCCGGACGGTTGGCGGGATTACGCAAACCCATTTTTTCCAGTCGCGGAATCACCTCGTCGCGGAAATAGGGAAACTCTTTCGCGTAGTCCACAAAAGACAGGGTGCAGCCGGCAAAACCGGCGGCGGGCACCTTGGCCAACTCCCGAGCGATGTGGTCCGGATCACCGACCAGCGGATAGGTGCCGTGGCCGGCGGCAAACCGGCCCCGGAGCATGGCCAGCGCTTCGGCGGGAAACGACTGGGCGTGCATCCCCTGCAGTCGCATCAGGTTGTCGACGGCATCCCAGTCGGCCAGCTCATCTGCGTAGTAGTGCAGATACTCCTCGGCTTCCTTCTGGGTGGGGCGACAGACCACGTGCGCCAGCGTAAACACGCCGGTGTTGCGGTCGATCGCCGCGGCCTGGTCGCGGATCGCGTTCACTTCTTCTTTCGACTGATCCAGATCCACCGAGATGCAGAACAGAAAATCCGCGTTGCGCGTGGCAAATTGCCGCCCTTCCTGGGACCCCGCGGCGTTCATGATCGGCGGTTTGCCGTCGAACGGTCGGGGGAAGCCGTAGATGCCCTTCAAGTTGTAGAACTTGCCGTCCCAGTCGAACGGTCCTTCGTGATCCCAGATCTTCTGCACCACGTCGAACCACTCCTGCGCGAGGGCATAGCGGTCTTCGTGGGCCTCCGGCAGGTCCACGCCAAAGGCGTCGTATTCCGGCTTGTTCCAGCCGGCGACGATGTTGAGCCCAAGGCGGCCGCCGCTCAGCTGGTCGGCGGTCGCAAGCTGCTTGGCGGCCACCACCGGGTGGATAAACGCCGTGTGGACCGTGGCGAACACGTTGATGTGTTTGGTGTTCGCCAGCAGTCCGGTGGCCCAGGTCACGGTTTCGAGCACGCTGCCGTGAAAATCGGTCTCGCCGCCGTAGCCGATCCAGCGCGCAATCGGCAGCACAAACTCGATGCCCGCCTCATCGCCCAGCTGCGCCAGCCTGATGTTGTTCTCCCAGGAGTTGACCCAGCGCTCCGGCGCTTTGGTCACCGCCATGCCGCTGGAGCAGTTGGGGGAGAAGAAACCGAGCTTCAGCTTGTTGTCGTTAAGAATCGGCGATTGCTGATGACCCATGGCACCGAACTCCGATCAGAAGCCGTAGCGAACGTTCAAACCCCACCAGCGCGGCGGCTGATACGAAACCTCGTTGCAGCCGCACAGGGTGGCGAGGTCAAAGCCCTGGATGCCGATGCGTTCGTCGGTCAGGTTGTTGATCTTCAGGCCCACTTCCCAGGTTTCGTCTCCGCTGACCCAGCCGATACCGGCGTTTACCGCTGTGTAGCTGTCAAATTTGTCCGCATCGAAGTTACGCAGGTTGTAAAAGAACTCGTCCGAGTAGGTGATATCGCCGCGCACGTTCATGGTGCCGCCAAAGGCGGGCCATTCGTAGCGGGCCAGCGCGGTGGCCTGAAACTCCGGCGCGTAGGTCGGGTCCACGTCCCGCGGCGGCAGCGGCGAGCCGTTGCGCAGCAGAATATCTTCCACCGTGGCGTCGAAGTAGCTCACGCCAAACAGCAGGTCCCAGCCTTCCGCCGGCGAGGTCTGCAGGTCAAGCTCGATGCCGAAGTTTTCCGCATCCGCGTTGATCACCACGCCGCCGACGCCGACAAACAGAAAGGCCTGGTAGTCCTCATAGTCGTAGTAGAAGATCGAGCCGTTCAGGCGGGTGGTGCCATCACCCAGCGTGGCTTTGAAGCCCCCTTCAAACGCGGTGAGGATCTCCTCGTCATAGGGCAGACCGGACGCGCCCCCGGACCCGAGGAATGCGCCGAGCAGCGGCGCGTTGAAGCTGCCCGCCTTCACGCCCCGGTTGATGCCGCCGTAGATCAGCAGGTCATCGTTGACCCGGTAGTCGAGCTGCGCCTTGGCCGCCCAAAGCGTGTCGGAGGCATCCAGCGCTTCAAAAAACGGCGACCCGGCACCAAACGGATTGGGCAGAAAGTCGCCCTGGTTCACGGTGAAGCTGTCGCTTGAAAGCAGCACGCCGATGGCGGTGTTGAATTCCTTTTCCTCGCGGATGGCGCGCAGCCCGAAAATGCCCGTGAGCTGGTCCGAAAAGTCGTGCTCATACTGGCCAAACAGGCTGTAGCTGTCGGTCTCAAGCTCCGAGATCACGCCGATGTCCACCGGCGTAACAAAGGTGCCGACGATGCTGTCCACCGGCGCCTTCAGGCCGTTGTCCGACTCGGTGTCGATATTGAGGTAGTAGAAACCGGCGACCCAACGGCCGTTGGCGGTTTCGCCGCTGAAGCGCAGTTCCTGGGTCAGGCTGGTGGCATCCACGCCGGCGTAGTTGGCCAGCTGGTTGACCGGCGCTGAGTCCACGTCAATAAACAGCAGCTTTTCGTAGTCTTTCCAGTCGGTGACGGACGTGAACTGCACGCCGTTGCTCAGATCCCATTCCAGCCGGGCATTGAGGCCGGTGGTTTCCGTGTCGCCCTGATTGTCGAAGGCAAAGTCGCCGCTGGTGTCAAAGTCTGCACCGTCGGGATCGATGTAGCCAAAAAAATCTCCGCCGGGTACCGGTCGGCCGGGCAGGCCTGCGCCACCGCCAGGCAGCAGTTCGTCGCCGTCGATCACATCCGCACCGCCATCGTCGGCGCCGCGGATGCTCAGGCGGGTTTCGCCCGGCGGCGTATCGATCACGTTGATGATCTCGCCGTTTTCATCAAGGACCGCGATGGTGGACTTGGACTGGTAGGGGCCCGTGGCAATCTCGCTGCTGGCGTGGTTGGCCGACAGGCGAAACAGCGCGTTGTCGTTGATCTGGAAATCGAGGGTGCCGCGAATGGCGATCGTGTCGTCGTCGCCCATGTCGGCCCCGGCGCCGGGACCCGGCGGCAGGCCGCCCAGACCGACCGGTGCCTGCTCCGGATACAGGTTGTTCAGATAGCCGTCGTGCCGGTTGGACATAAAGGCCACCCGGCCGGCAACGCGGTCGGAGATCGGGCCGCCGATGGCGCCCTCCACCCGCAGCGACGTAGCGTCAGCGTTGGAGTCGAACAGCCCGAAGGTGACGTCGAGATAACCCTCGGTTTCGTCAAAGTTGGGCTTGTTGCTGACGTACTGCACGAGGCCGCCGGTTGCGTTGCGCCCGAACAGCGTGCCCTGGGGGCCTTTGAGAATTTCCACCCGCTCGATGTCGTACACGGCGAAGGTCTGGGCCTGGGCAATGGCGAAGTAGCCCTCGTCGAGGTAGACCGCGTTAGGGGCCTCGACGATGTCGTTGAAGTCGTTCTGGGTGACCCCGCGGATGGTGAACTGGGTGTTCTGGCCGGCGAGGTTGCCGCTGATGTGGACGCCCGGGGTAAAGGAGGCGATGTCAAAACTCTGCTCCACACCCAGCGCTTTCATCTGCGCGCCGGTGAAAGCGGTGATCGCGATACCAACGTCCTGAATGTCCTGGTCACGCTTCTGCGCCGTAACCACCACCTCTTCCAGCACCTGAGCCTGCGCCGCGGAAGCAAGCAGCGCTCCCGAAATCGCCAACCCCAGAACCCGACGTGTATTCCTGGCAATACCAATCATGAATCCCCTCCTGGTTGTGAGTGCCGGACTGGCGTGGCCAGCCTGCGGACGGGCTGCGGCTGCGGCCCGTTGCGCCTGATCATGCGCCGATCCGGGGCGGCCCGCAATTGCAGCCGTGCATTTTGCCGAGCCCTGCCATGAAGGGCTAAACAAAATTTTCACTTTAACTTTAGCTTAACAAGTGAAGCGAAAGCAAAGCGGGGAAACGTCCCGCTTTCCGGACTCATCGCTTTGTTCGGATTCAATCAGGCTTCGGAAGGCCGCGGTGCGGATGCGCAGGCCAGGAAAGACGGGGCGGGAAGGCCGGGCCTGGAACCGGCCTGGGTACCGTTTCAGCCGCGGCGGACCAGGCCCTGGAAGGCCTGGCCCGGCGGTGGTGTATCAGAAGCCGTAGTTGACCGTGAGGCCAAAGGTCCGGGGGGCACCCCAGACGCCGATCACACCGGGTCCAATCACGTAGCTGTGGGAGATGTAGTCATCGTCCGTGAGGTTCTGCCCCCACAGTACCACTTCCCAGGTTTCGTCAGTAGACGTCCAGGCAACCCGCGCGTCGAGCAGGTCAAACGCGTCCACCCGCGTGCGCTGATCAATGTAGTCGTTGATCTGCTCATCGGTGTGGCTGAACTGAACGCGGAAGTCCCAGTCGCCGGTTTGCGTCGGTAGGTTGTAGTTGGCCATCAGCGTATAGGACACGTCCGGCGCCTGGCGCAGCTCGGAACCGGAAACGTCCGTGTTGTTGATCACGATGTCGTTCACTTCGGTATCCAGCAGCGCGAGGTTGCCGGCAATCTGAAGGTTCTCGCTGGCGTTCCAGGTGAGCTCCGTTTCCAGGCCGCGAATGTCGGCGCTGCCGATGTTGGTGGTGATGAACGTACCAAACTCGGACTCGGGTACCGGCCCGAAGCGCACGATCTGAAGGTCATCGTAGTCGGTGGCAAACGCGGTGACGTTCAGGCGCAGCGTGTTGTCGAGCAGGTCGCCCTTGTAGCCCACCTCCAGGTTGATGGCGGTTTCCTGATCCACCGGCCGGATGGCCGCGCTCGCGATGCCCTGGGATCCACCAAAGCCGCCGCTCTTGTAGCCGCGGGACAGGGAGCCGAACACCATGGCGTCGTCGGTCACGTCGTACTGCAGCGCAATCTTGGGCGAAAAGTCGTTCCAGTCGTCGCTGGCCGAAACGTCAAACGATTCGGCGATGATGTTCAGGCTGCCTCCCAGCCCCTGGCAGAGCGGGAAGTTTTCAAACTGCGTACCGGCGCGATCACCACCGCAGTCAACCGACTGGGCGCGGTAGTCTTTTTCGTCGATGGTGTAGCGCGCGCCAAACGTCAGGCGCAGCCGGTCGCTGAAGTCGTAGGTGCCCTGGCCGTAGAGCGCGTAGCTTGTCGTCTCGTTAAAGGTGCCGGAGATTTCGTTACCAATGACGTTCTGCGCGCCGGGCGCCAGCTGCCGAAACGGCACGTCCGGATCGGCCGTTCCGGCGGCGGTGATTTTGAACTGCTCGGTGCGGTCCGTGTCTTCGGTCAGGAAATAGAACCCGGCCGTGTAGTTGAACGCGCCGCCGAGATTCGAATTCCAGCGAAATTCCTGGGAGAAGGTATCGATGTCCTCAATGATGTCGTCGATCACCTCGTCAAAGGGCAGCCCAAGCACGCCCAGCGGTGCACCGACCGACGCCATTTCCCAGTCGGTTTCCGCCTGGCGAATCGCGGTGATGCTGGTGAGCGTGCCGCTGGCAAAATCGATATCGCCCTGCAGGCTGATGCCGCTTGCTTCCCGCTTGGAAAAGCCGTCCGCCGGCGCCGCGTTCTGCCGCGGTCCGGTGACGCCATTGGCCGCCGCAATCTGTACCACCGGCGCGCCGTTCTCGATGGGGGTGCGGCCCATGTCTTCCCGGTCGTCTTCCATCCAGTCGGCGGACAGCAGCCACTCGGAGTTGTCTCCAGTCCAGCGCAGCTGACCGCGCAGGGAGGTCTGGTCTTCGTCCTGCTGATCTTTGTTGAGGATCACGTTGCGAACAAAGCCGTCGCGCTCCCGGTGGTTGATGGTAAATTTGCCGGACACGGTGTCTGACAGCGGCCCCGTCACGAAGCCCTGGTACCGAAGGATACCTTCGTTACCGGCGGTAATGCCGAATTTGCCGCCGAACTCATCCGCGGGCTTGGAGGAGATCACGTTGATTGCACCGCCGATCGAGTTGCGGCCAAACAGCGTGCCCTGGGGACCCCGCAGCACCTCGATGCGCTCCAGATCAAACATGTCGAAATTGATGCTCGCCAGGCGGCCGATGTAGACGCCGTCGAGGAACAGGGAAACCGAGTTGTCCAGACCCGCGCCGTCGTCCACCGAGCTGATGCCGCGCATGGAGATCAGCGCCTGGCCTGGCGCGAACTCCGCGTAGGCCATACCCGGTACGTTGATGGCCACGGAGGCCGGATCAAAGATGCCTGCCGCTTCCAGCTGCGCGCTGCTCAGCGCACTTACCGTCACCGGAATAGATTGGAGGTTTTCCTGACGGTGCTGCGCGGTTACTACCACTTCTTCCAGCGCCTGGCTGAACGCCAGGCCAGGTGCGAGCGCTGCAGCAACGCCGGCACAGATCAAACGTTTGGTGAAGGCCATTCGATATCCCCTCTGGGTCAGCGAGAAAGAAAATGATACAGAATTTCGTCTGTTTTCAGCTTTTCTGTATCACTTCCCGGATCATAGCATGTTAAGTAACCTTTCTTAAGTGCTGGGCTTTTTGTGCGCTGCGTCAGGGCTGACGGAGTAGGCTTTCGATACGCAGAGCGAGCTGCAGCAGCTGGGCATCACCACCCGGGGGACCATCCAGCTCAAGACCAACGGGCAGACCGTTCGGCGCGTTTCCTGCGTTCAGGCTGACCCCCGGCAGCCCGGCCAGACTGGCGGGATCGGTGTTGCGAATGTAGGTCGGGAAGGTGGGGACCTGCTGACCGTTAAGCTCCACCGTCTCGGCGCTTCCCTCGGTGGGCCGTGCCGTCAGCGGCGTGGTGGGAAACACGATGGCATCGAGGTTGTGATCCAGAAACAGCTGGCGAAAGTCCGCGTTCATCTGCCCGATGTCATCCAGCGCGGAACGGTAGACCGCCTCCGGAACCTGTGATTGATCCAGCACCGCGCCAAACACGCCTTTGACGTCGGGGCTCGCCACCTGCGCCGCGAGCGCTTGAAGGTCGATCCCGGTGTCGTAGTCGCTCAGGTATTTGATCAGGTCCCGGCGGGCCTCGTAGATCGCGATGGGAAATCCGGCCTGCACCTGCTGCCCCAGGGCCGGCAGCTCCACTTCCACAAAGTCGATGCCGGCGTCGCGCAGCCGCGTGAGAGCCGCCGCCATCTGCTGCTCGGTCTCCTTCTCCAGGCCGGCAAAGTAGTAGTTGCGAATGAGGCCGAGGCGGACTGGCTCCAGACTGTCGCCAAACTGATTCGAGGTGCCGGTGATCGCCTCGTCCAGCAGGATCAGATCGGCCACGCTCCCGCCCATCACGCCCACCGTGTCGCGCGTGTGGGAGATGGGCGTGACGCCCTCACTGGGGTAGCGACCCGGGGTGGGCCGGAACCCGGCGGTGCCCGTGAGGGCTGCCGGAATACGCACCGACCCGCCCGTGTCGGTCCCTAGACCCGCCGGTGCCAGGCCCGCCGCAATCGCCGCGGCGGTGCCGCCGCTGCTGCCGCCGGGCATCAGGCGCGGATCGCGGGGGTTGCCGACAGCGCCGTAGGCGGCGTTGGCCGAGGTGATGCCAAACGCGAGCTCGTGGAGGTTGGTTTTGCCGAGAATGATCGCGCCGGCGGCGGTGAGCGCTTCTACCGAGCCGTTGGACTGCGCCGGCACGAAGCTGGCCAGGGCCGGCGTCCCGGCCGTATTGGCCAGGCCCGCCACGTGAATATTATCTTTCACCACCAAGGGCACGCCGTGCAGCGGTCCTCGGCTCTGTCCTCGGCGGCGCTCCCGGTCCCGTTCCTTGGCCAGCTCAAGCGCTTCCGGGTTGACGGTGATCATGGCGTTAAGCGCTGCCTTCGCCTCGACCCGCTGCAGCAGTTCGGCAACCAGCGCTTCGCTGGTGAGGTCTCCGCTGCGCAGCTGCGCGGTTACGTCGGACAGGTACAGCTGTTCGGGAATCTCCATGGGTGGGGTGGTGGCACAGCTGGAAAGTAGGGCGACAGCGCCCAGCAGCAGCAGTTTTTTCATCGATAGCCCCCTCAGGCGTTCGGTTCAGTAGGTAAGCGTTTTTTCGGTGCGGGCTTCGCGCTGCACGTCGGCGGGGTAAAACCAGGTTCGCCGCCGGCCGAAGGTCTGGTAAAGCTCGAGCTGATCGCTGTAGTGCGGTGACCGCGTGCCGTCCGGAGCAATAAAGCCACTTTGTCCGGGCGGCGTCACTTCCCAGCCCTCAATCGCGCCGGGCTTCATCACGATCATGTTGTTTTCGGTACCCCGGTTCTGCTCGATGGCCGTGCGCAGCCCCTCCCCGACCAGCGCCTGGGGCACCCCGAGAAAGTTGCGCACGCCAAACGGCCGGGATGCCGTCGCGAGCGGCGCCGCACCGCCCTGCTCCAGCGCAGCCTTGAGGGCCTCCCGGATCTCCTGTTCCACCGGTGCGCCGTTGAACAGGTCATAGCCACCGCGACCCGCGGCCGATTCCAGGACAGCCTTCAGGCCCGTCTGCAGATTGGTCCCCGCGCCGGTGGGCTGCGTCTCGGTGGGGTAACCCGTCGCGGCAAAGAAACCGTAGGCGGTTCCCAGATCGTCCTTCAATACCTGCTCCGCCAGGGCCGCCACAAAGCGGCGAAACAGCCCCGTTGCCGGCTCGTCGTAGTAGCCGTCCTTGTCAGCGTCGCGGGATTGCCCGGACCAATCGGCCAGTTGCTGAAAGGCTGCTTCGACGGCGGGATTGGTCGAGCCGGACGCCGCTCGCTCGATCAGCGGCAGCAGATACGGCAGGTACAGATCCGCGTAGGAGCTGCCGGGCAGAAGGTCCCAGGCCTCGTCCGGCGTCATCTGCGGCTGCGCCGCCAGCGCGTCGTGCAGATAATCCACGCGGTCCGCCTCAGTCCAGGAGTAGAAAAAAAAGTCCGGGTTCAGCACGCCCTGGCCGGGCTTGTTGTTCCAGTTGGCCAGATAGCCGGTAGACGGGTTCAGCACGTGGGGATTGGCCTGGTCTGGCGGCTGGCGACCGCGCCAGTCCATGGCGCCGTCGCCGGATACCGGCAGCCGGTTGTCATGGCCCGGCGCGCGGATCGGAAAATGCCCGCCGTGGAAGTAGCCGATGTTGCCGTCTACGTCGGCAAAGTACATGTTGACGTTGATGGCAGACTTTTCGGCTTCCGCTTTCCAGGACGCCCAGTCCTGCGCCCAGGTGGCGCGCAGCCAGGCCAGCAGCGTGTCGAGCTCAATGCCGTCCCAGGCGCGTTTTTTGGCGAAGACGCGGCCCGCTTCCGCGTCTAGCTCGATGACAGGCCCGTGCACCGACCGCAGGGCGACGAAGGTCGTCGGCGCGGCGCCCTTGACCGCGATGGTCTCGGTGCGCTGCTCGAAGTCGACCCATTGATCCTGGTAGCGGTACTGGCCCGCGTCTTCAGGATTTACCGTCAGAACAAAAAGATCGACGATGTCGCTGGCGCCCCAGGTGCTGCCCCAGGTGATGCGCTCGTTGTGGCCAAACATCACCATGGGATAGCCAAACGGCGTATTGCCGACCACGTGGATGCCGTCGCCGTGCAATCCCACGGAGTAAACGTAAGCCGGATTGAACCAGCCAAATTGAGGACCATTGACGATGACCGCGTTGGCGCCTTCGGTGCGCGATTTACCGAGCAGGTAAACATTGCTGAATCCGGACGGCGGCGGCTCGAGCGTGGCTAACCTGGGCGGGCGGGACGCTGCGGAAGCGACCGCTTCGGCGGAGGCCAGCGCGTCCTGCCCCGGTCGGTTCCAGTCCTCGACGGGAATGGTCGTCGGCGCGCCGTCGGTAAAGCGGGGATTGAGCAGATTGAACAGGGCGAGCCCGTCATCCTCTCCGTGCAGGCGGGTCAGCTCGGCGAGGATGGCGGCATTTTCCCGCTCCGTGTTGAAGTCGCCATAGCGGTTGTTCATGGTGCCGATAAAGATCATCGCCACGTCGTAGGCGGTCCAGTCTTGCGGCTCGATGCCCCACTCGATCAGCTGCTGCGGCCGCAGCTCGGCCGGATTGTCCCGGACTTCGGTCAGGCGCCGGTTAAAGCCGGCCGCGTAGCCCTCGAACACGGCCCGCTCCGCGTCGCTCAGCGCGGCCAGCTGGCGCCGAATGGACGCGGGGCTAAACAGGCGCCGGGTGTTGCGGTCGTAGTCGACAAAGTCGGGCCCCAGCACCTCCGCCACGGTGCCCTGGGTGCTGCGGCGCGCCATCTCCATCTGCGCCAGCCGGTCCTCCGCCACGGCGTAGCCATACCCGTAGTAAAGGCCAAAGCGCGTGTCCGCATAGACGTGGGGTACGCCGTAGCCATCCCGAACGATGCGCACCGATGATTCAGCGGTGGCAGCGGGACGAGTGCTGGATAAGCAACCGGCCAGCGGCAGCAGCAGCGCAAGGATGACGATTCGATTCATGATGCTGGGCCTCAAACCCGGTGCGTCGCGGCCACCCGCGAGGCCTGGTCATACAGGCCGGAAAGCAAATTGAGAATCCGCGCCACCTCTTCCAGCTTGGTGTTGCTGCCGAGGGATTCGGTCATCGACAGCAGGAGCTCCTGGCGGTAATCGGTGTAGGCGTCGGTCACCTCCCGGCCCCGTTTGCTGACGCGATAGCTCGTGTCTTTACGGCTTTTGCTTTCGCCCGGCGACTTTTCAATCAGGCCCGATTTGAGAAGCTTGCGCACACCGTACTGCAGGTTGGCGATGTCGTCCCGTCGCAGCAGCTTGCCGATCTCCGAGATGCTCTTGGGCCGGTCGTGCATGCGGATCACGTGGAGCGTGGCCACGTCGGCGCCGGAAAAGGTCTGCTTTTCGCAGCAGGACAGGCAGTCGGATTGCCAGCGGTCGAAGGTGGACGCTACGCGCATCACGGCGAACTCAAGCTCGGTAATCGCCACTTCGTGCGAGTCCGTGGCCAGGTGCCATTCCCGGGACAAGCGACTGCGTCGTTTTGACCGTTTCGAAGAAGTCTGACTCACGTTGCTCCCCAAAGCTTGCCTTTTTTCACGTTACACAATCTCCCCCAGCAGCCCAACCCGGTGACGTCCGGGGCAAAACTTGCCTCGCCGGGGGATTGCCTCCATCCTTACGCGGCGCCGACGCAGATGGACGGGAGAATCCATGAGAGCGTTGCTAACTCAAACGGAGGGGAACCCATGAGCGTGCTTCACTGCCGTTGCCGCACGACGAGCAAGGTCCGCAGGGCGTGACTGCCACCAGCCTCGAACAACTGGCTTCATCGCCAGAGTATCTGAGTCTCGCCCGCCGCCGCCGGCGGCTTTGCTACACGCTGGCCGGGCTCAACATGTTTCTGTACCTGGCCTACGTGCTCTCCATGGGCTACGCCCGGGAGTGGATGACCACCCCCTTCGGCGCCATCAACGTGGGGCTGGCCTGGACCATCTTTCTGATCGTGTTTGCCGTGGTGTTGTCGGGCATCTACGTGTGGTGGACGCGGCGCCATTTTGACCCTGCCCTGGCCCGGTTGGTAGCCGGATTGGAGCAGTCCTGATGCCAGGGCTGAAATGGCTGATGTATGCGGCCCTCACGCTGCCGGCGGTGGCCGCAGCGCAGAGCGGCGGCGGCGAAGCCGGCGGCAACACGCCGGCGATTGTGATGTTTCTGACGTTTGTCGTCGCCACCCTGGGCATCACCGCCTGGGCGGCGCGACGCAGTCGCACCGCCAGTGATCTGTATACGGCCGGCGGCGGCATCTCGCCGTGGCAGAACGGCACGGCGATTGCCGGCGACTTTATTTCCGCCGCGTCGTTTCTCGGCATTACCAGCGCGCTGTTTGCTTTCGGCCTGGACGGCAACCTGCTCATCATCGGCGTGATGGGCAGCTGGCCGGTCATTTTGCTGCTGGTATCGGAGCGGCTGCGCAATCTCGGCCGCTTTACGCTGGTGGACGTGGTCTCGTTTCGCTTGGCGCACCGGCCGGTGAAATCGGCCATCGCCGTAGCATCGCTTGCGGTGACGCTCTTTTATCTGATCGGCCAGCTGGTAGGCGCCGGCAAGCTGATTCAGCTGCTGTTCGGGCTGGACTACCTGTACGCCGTCGTGATCGTCAGCGGCCTGATGATTGTGTACGTGAGTCTGGGCGGCATGCTGGCGACCACCTGGGTGCAGCTGATCAAGGCGCTGCTGCTGATCGTCGGCGGCATCCTGACCTGCTTTCTGGTGCTGCGCTATTTTGAGTTTGATCTGACGGCGCTGTTTCAACGGGCGGGCGAAAACCATCCCCGGGGCGAAAGTCTGCTGGCGCCAGGAAACTGGATGTCCGACCCGCTGGACGGCCTGTCGCTGGGCCTGACCATGCTGTTTGGCTTTATCGGCCTGCCCCACGTGCTGATGCGCATGTTTACGGTGAAAGACGCCGCCGCGGCCCGCCAGTCGTCTTTTGTCGCCATCTGTATCATGAGCCTGTTCTATCTCATGGTGATCGTCATCGGCTTCGGCGCCGTGTCCATTCTGATTGAGAATCCGGATCAGTTTTACGACGCCAACGGCCAGCTGGTAGGCGGTGGAAACATGGTGGCGGTGCACGTGGCGACCTTCGTCGGCGGCAACCTGCTGCTCGGCTTCATGGCGGCGGTGACCTTCGCTACCATTCTGGCCGTGGTGGCCGGCCTTACACTCTCCGGCGCCGCCACGATTGCCCACGATCTTTATCAGACCTTTTCCGGCGACCGTTACAAGCAGGAAACGGAAGTGCGCATTATGCGGATTTCGGTGGTGGTGATCGGCGCGCTTGGCGTGATCCTGGGGCTGGCTTTTGAGAACCAGAACATTGCGTTTGTCACCAGTTTTGCCCTGGCCGTATCGGCCAGCGTAAACGCCCCGATTCTGATCGCCGCCATGTACTGGAAAGGCCTCACCACCCGCGGGGTGGTCATCAGCGCCATCGTTGGTCTGGTGAGTTCGGTCTCGCTGATTATTGTCGGTCCAGGTGTGATGGAAGCGGTACTGGGGCAGGAAGAGGCCTGGTTCCCGTACACCTACCCCACGCTGGCGACCCTGCCGCTGACCGTGGTGGTGCTGTGGTTCTTCTCCGTTACTGACCGCAGCGCGCGGGCCAGCGGGGAACGGGACGCCTTCGAGGCACAGCGCCTTAGGTCCGAACTTGGCGTTGGCGCCGCCGCCGCCAGTCAGCATTAGGACACCGGCAGACGGACACAAATACCGGGCTGTGACACGTCAGGTATTTTAGTTATAAACTAAATATTCAACAGCGTAGTTGGGGATCATCTGCTGGAAAACTCAGCCCTCGGCCTGACCATCTTCGGTCTCTATCTGGTTGTAGTGATCATCATCGGGCTGTGGGCCTCCCGTCAGCAGGAGTCCGGCGCGGACTTCTGGGTGGCCGGGCGCCGCTTCGGTCTGCCGATCATGATCATGGCCAACATGGCGGCCATCATGCATGGCGGGGCCATCCTCAGCGGCGTGGCGTTTGCCGGGAAGTTCGGCGGCGTGGCAATTCTTCCTTTTATCTCTTTTGTCGGCGGCGCGGCGGTCATTTTCTACGTGTTCGCCAAAAAGCTGCGCCAGTCCGGCGGGTTCACCATTCCTGACTACATGGGGGACCGCTTCAACAGCCGCAGTCTCCGCGCCTGGAGCGCGCTGGTGGTGGCCGTTTCCAGCATCGTCTATCTGATTGCGCAGCTGCGCGGCATGGCCTTTATCCTCGAGCAGCTGCTTGGCCTGGATTTCATGGTGTGCCTGGTGATCGGCACGCTGATTTTTGTCGGCTACGTGGCCCTCGGCGGCCTGCTTGCCGTGGTGTGGACCAACGTGGCCCAGTTCATTTTTATGTGGGTGGGACTGCTGATCCTCGTGCCGTTTGTGCTGGAAGCTGTCGGCGGCTGGACGTCGGTGCTGACCAAGGTGGAGGCCGCAGCGCCAGGCTGGACCTCCCCCACCGGCGTCGACTGGTCCGTGAGCTATATGGTGAGCTGGTACCTGATCTGGTTTGTGGCCTACGCCACGCGGATCGAGCTGGTGACCAAGATGTTTGCCGCCCGGGACGACCGCGTGGCCCGCCTGTCCATTCCCATCACCATCGGACTGGTGATGGTGTTTCTGCTTTACGGCAATTTCTACCTCGGCGCCGCGGCCCGGGTGCTGGTGTGGGACCAGCTGGCGACCCCGGACCAGGCTTTCCCGGTGCTGGTAGCGCAGCTGCTGACCCCGGCCCTGGCAGCGGTGGCCCTCACCGGCATCGCCAGCGCGGCCATGTCCACCACCGACTCTTTGCTGCTGATGTCCGGGTCGGCCATCGCCCACGATCTGGTGCGCCGCAGCTGGGACGAGCCTCGCGGTGTTGAGCGCGACGAGCGCCAGTACCTGCTGATCTCCCGCCTCGCCATTGTGGCGGTCGGCGCCATCGCTTTTGTCCTCGCAATCCCCGACATCGCCCTGATCCTGCGCATTGTTTCGTTTGCCATTGCGCTGGTGGGTTCGGCGTTTTTCTTTCCGCTGCTGGTGGGCCTCACCTCGCGCCGGCTCAGCCGGGAAGCGGCCCTGACCTCGTCCGTGGGCGGCACCCTGGCCTGCGTGGTCTGGATTGTCGGCACCATTACCGGCGCCGAGTGGACCAGCGGCCTGCACCCCGGCGTGGTGGGGCTGGCGGCTGGCGGGGTGCTCATGGGCGCCGTGGCCCTGTTCACGCGCCCGGTGGACGATGCGGCGGTAAACAAATATTTTGAGGCCACATCATGATCTTTGGACTGCCAACGGCAAGTTTCTGGCTGCTGCTCGGTATCCCGTCGATCATGCTGGCCTTTCTGCTCTTTGAGTGCTGGCGCATCTGGACCGGCCGTAAAGACTGAACCTGGGAGACACTAATGAATAGCAATGCCCTGTTGATTGGTTGCACCGCGCTTGCCTGCGTGCTTGGCGGCTGCGCCACCGCGCCACCTGCGCCGATGGCGGATACCGAACAGTCGATGACCGAGAAATCGGCCGCGCGGGTACCGTCAGGTCCCTGGCCCGCGGGCGATGAGCGGGGCATGGCCAACACCCTCGGCGCCGGCACCTGGGCCCGCTGCGCCCACTACTTAACGGGCAACGGCGCGCGCAGCTACGAGCTGTCTCACGTGCGCTCCAACGACATGACCCAGTCTCCCTTTGGGGTGCCGCTGAAGTACGACTACCGCCCAACGGTTGGCATTCCCGGAACGCAGCACGCGTTTAACGGCGAGCAGATCGCCACGGGGGAACCCGCGGCACAAGGCACCCAGATGGACGCCCTGGGCCACTTCGCCTTTCTGGACACGCCCTGGGACGGCAGCCAACCGTTTCCGGCAGAGGGCGCCAACTACTACAGCGGCTACACCCAGGAGCAGGTGAAGCCGACGCCGGATTCGCCGCTGCTGAAGCTCGGCGTTGAAAACGTGCCGCCAATCGTCACCAGCGCCGTGCTGCTCGACGCCCGGGCGCACCTCGGCGGCGGCGAGGCGCTCAAGGCCGGACAGTTGATCACCGCTGATGATATCCAGGACATGCTCGAGGCCCAGGGCCTGGGCTGGCGCGGCCTGATGGCCGGCGACGTGCTGTACATCTACACCGGGTGGAGCGATAGCTGGGAAGAAGACGAGTATTACACCAAAGGCCCGGGCATCTCCTTTGATGCAGCCAAAATGCTGGAAGAAAGCCAGGTGGTGCTGGTGGCGCTGGACAATCCGTTTACCGACCCGGTGAACGCGGGCGCCCTTGCCGGCCAGGCGGGCCCACCGGAAGGCACTCCGCCCGGCCTGCCCTTCGCCATCCACCACTACAACCTGACCCAGTCCGGCATCCTGCAGATCCAGAACATGAAGCTGAACGAACTGGCCCAGGACCAGGTGTGGCTCTCCTGCACCATGATCCTCCCCCTCCGCTCCAAGGGAGGCTCCGGCTCCCCCGTCCGCCCGGTAGCCATCGGCACCCCCCGCAGCTAAACCCGTCGGGGCCACCCAAACCCTCGGGGCGACAACACTCCGGGTCAGACCGGTCAGACCCCTCTCGGGGTCTGATCCCCGAACGCGGCACCGAAAGCCCCAACGCGCCGAAGCCAGGATTCCGGAAGAACCCCGGATCCGCTGAACCCATCTATTACGTTTGACGTACTAATACGCCTAACGTAATATATCGGCAAACGTAATAGCGCATTCCATGAGCCCAAAGCCAGACAACCTCGACGCCTTCGGCCGCTTCACCGAACCAGCCGTGATGATCCTGGTCAGCCTCGCCGACCAGCCCCGCCACGGCTACGCGATCTCCGAAGATATCGAACAGCTCACCGGCCACCGCCCGGGTCCCGGCACGCTCTACGGCGCCATCAGTCGCCTGGAAACCCGCGGCTTCATTCAGCCCCACAGCGTGGACGGCAACCGCTGCACCTACGAGCTCACCGCCGCCGGCTGCCACGCGCTGAAAGCCCGCCTGGACGCCATGGCGCGCGTCACCCGGGTGGGCATGGACCGGCTGCAGATGGCATGAAGTGGATCCTGAAACTCTATCCGCCCTCCTGGAGGGCCCGCTACGGCAGTGAACTGGCCGAACATCTGTCCCAGGAGCCGTTTAGATTGCGCACCGCCGCCGACTTGCTGGCCGGGGCCGCCGACGCGTGGTTTAACCCCGGCAACATCCCCAAGACAAACGAACCGCAGGGAGTGTCCTTGATGATCAAAGCAGCCCGCTGCTGCAGCAGCGAATTCTCGACCAAAGACAGCCTGAAAAGTGCCGGCCTGATGATCGGCGTCACTCTTATCCTCACCGCCGCCGCGGTTACGCTCGACAAGACCATCGGCGATCACTACGCCATCCAGGCCCTCACCTACGCGGCGTTTTTCATCGCCCTGCTCGTGTCGTCCAACCTCACCTACCTGCGCCCGTATTCCTCCACGGCGCGCTACGCCATCATCGGCTTTGGCAGCGTTGGCTGGTATCTGTTTTTTCTGGCCGTCACCTGGTTCGGCACGAGGATCTGAGGGGCGGTCCCGGGGCTCAAAGCCTGCGGGCTTCGCGGAGCAGAAAAAGCCCAACCAGCAGCCGGCTCAGTGGCTGAATGAGAACATAGCCGGCCCGTGCTATCGGCCGCAGCTGCACAATGTGCGGTGCAAGGAGCGTGACCAACCCCAGCGCCGCGGCCGTGAACAGTGCTACCCGAACCAGCTGCTGCAGCCGGTCCCCGCCGCGCAGGGATAAGGCAAAAAGAAACATCGACAGGGAAAAGCAAATGAGGATCAGCGGAAACGCGCCCACCCAGATCTGATCGAAGATCCGGATGGCATCCAGCAGCGCCGCGCGTTCCGCTTCATCCGCGCCGTCAAGGCCAGCAACCCATCGGTTTTCCCGAGTAAAGATCATGATCGACCGGCCAATGAGTTCCGTCGCTCCGTAAAACACCAGCAGCAGCAGTGCGGTGAGCGACAGGCCCGGAGAAGCGGCAAACCGATGAGCCGCAAGCCCCAGCGCAGCAAGCAAAATAGCGAAAATGTTGAGATAACTGAGCCATAGTCGAAGGGTGTACCAGGGGTTACCGTGGACGGCGAGCCGCTCCTCAAAAGTCGACGGCGAGCCATACAGCTGAGGCAGCAGAACGATCAGCAGCGTAAAGACGCCCGCGATAACGCCCGCTATCCCTGCCGCAGCCACTAGCCCGCGGAGTGGCTTGGGCCCGCTGGTTGCTGTATCGCCCTCCATAACAGGCCATCATCAACCTTGCCCGGAGTTTCAGCCAGTCACCTAAACGTCGAGTCGTTCAGCTGAGCAAAAAAAGCGCTGGACCGAACACCACGGGCGCGAGCCCCACGCGGGGTCACGGATTTCAGGCTAGGGGTTTTTCACAACTCGAAATGCAAGGGAAATCGCCGTAGGCTGCCTGGGAACCCCGATCTGGAACCTTGCCTTGAGCACCATCCTGACCGACGTCGAAACCTGTGTAGACCGCGCCATCGCCGAGGTTGGCCCCAACCTGGTGATCGGTGCGCCGCTTGGCCTCGGCAAACCCGTTCAGCTGCTTAATGCCTTTTATGATCGCGTGGCGGCGGACCCATCGCTCAGCCTCCACGTGATCACGGCGCTGTGCCTGGAGGTGCCCAAACCCAGCAGCGAGATCGAGGCCGGCCTCGCCGACCCGATTCTGGCCCGCTTGTTTGGCGATTACGAGGAGTTCAAGTTCCTCAAACCCCTCAAGGCCGGCGCCCTGCCCGCCAACGTGCGCATCAGCGAGGTGTACTTCAAAGCCGGCTCGATGAAGAACAACGCAACGGCGCAGCAGAACTACATCTCCAGCAACTACACCCACATTGCCCGGGACATGCTCGACCTGGGTATCAACGTGATCACTCAGCTGGTGGCGGCAAAACAATCCGAGGATGGACTGCGGCTTAGCCTTTCCTGCAACCCCGACATCACGCTGGAGCTGCTCGAAGCGATCGAAGAACGGGACCTGCCGATCACCCTGCTGGCCCAGGTGCATGACAAACTCCCGTTTATGGAGCACGACGCGGAGGTGTCACCCGATGCCTTCAAATATGTCGTCGAGAACGATGCCTACAACAAGCGGCTGTTTGCCGTGCCCAACGCCGCCGTGCCATTGCAGGACTATGCCGCTGCGCTGCACGCCAGCAGCATGATTGTGGACGGCGGCACGCTGCAGATTGGCATCGGGTCGCTTGGCGACGCCATCACCCACGCGTGCATCCTGCGGCACCAGAACAATGAGGCGTACCGCAGCCTGCTTGCCGACATCACCCGGGAACCCAACCCGCTGGCGGTCGATGCGGGGACGTTTGATCAGGGCCTGTACGTATCCACCGAGATGTTCGTCAACGGCATGATGCACCTGATTGAACAAGGAATCGTAAAGCGCCGGGTTTATGACAATCTGATCCTTCAGCAGGGCCTGAACGCCGGCCACATCGAACCGGTGGTGGACGAGCGCCTGTTCAACTACGCGACGGCCGCCGGCCTGATACCCCGCGAGCTCACCGAAGCATCGCTTGAGGAGCTGAAGTACTGGGGAATCCTGCCCGCATCCCTCACGCTCGCAGGCGGCAGTCTGACTTTCTACGGCGCGGAACTTCCGAATGATCTGAGCGATCCCGACACCCGTACGACGCTGCTGAAGGCGGTTGCCGGCCAGCCCCTGCGCCACGGCCGCATCCTCCATGGCGGGTTTTTCCTGGGGCCGCGAGACTTCTATCAAAAGCTGCGTGACCTGGGACCGGATGGCCAGGAGTCGATCTGCATGACAGGCGTTCGCCGCACCAATCAGCTGCTGCTGGATTACCCCCTCTACTGCGCGCAGCGCACCGCCGCCCGGTTTATCAACACGGGCATGAAGGCGGCGCTGAACGGCACGGTCGCGTCGGACGCGCTGGAAGACGGCACCGTGATCAGCGGCGTCGGCGGTCAGTACAACTTTGTGGCCATGGCCCACGACCTGCCCGGCGCCCACGCCATTCTCTGTATCCGCAGCACCCGGGGCCACGGGCGGGATCTGGAATCGAACATCGTCACCTCCTACGGCTACGCCACCATTCCCAAACACCTGCGGGACGTGGTGGTCACCGAGTACGGCGTGGCGCTGCTGCGGGGCCAGAGTGATTCCGAGGTGATCAAACGGCTGATCAATATTGCCGATTCGCGCTTTCAGCTCGACCTTCTGCGCGACGCCAAAGAAACCGGCAAGGTGGAAGCGAACTACCGAATCCCCGAGTCAGCCCGGCACAACACGCCGGAGCGGCTTAAGGAAATCCTGGGGCCAGCGCAGAAAAGCGGACTGCTGCCGCGCTACCCGCTGGGCACCGACCTGACGGACCAGGAAATTGCCATGGCCGACAGCCTGCGCAAGATCAAAGCTCTGAGCGACGAACCGGGCCATTTCATTGCCGCTACGTTCAAAGCGCTGCTGCATCATCCGGACGAAGAGGCAGCCCGACCGTTCCTTGAACGGCTGCACCTGGACCATCCGGAAACACCCAAAGAATTCATCGTGCAGCAGCTCCTGCTGCTGGAGCTGGAGGAGCGCGGTTTTCTGAAAGTGGGCTGAGGCGACGCTAGAGAGCGGAGCGCTCTGCCCATCCCGTTGGCTGGTATAATGACGGGCTCGGTCGACGGTTCCATCACTATAGCCGGCGCGCCCGCCGGCTTCCGCTTGGCCAAACCAAATTTTCAGGAAAACCATGAGCTTGTACACAGATTACCTCGCAGAGATCGACAGTCGAAAGGAACAAGGCTTACATCCCAAGCCCATCGAAGACGCGGCGCTGGTGGCCGAGCTGATCGCGCAGATCAAAGACCCTGACCATGAGCACCGGGAAGACTCCCTCAACTACCTGATCTACAACACGCTGCCAGGCACCACGAGCGCCGCTGGGGAAAAGTCGGCGTTTCTCAAGCAGATTATTCTGGGTGAGGATCAGGTGCCGGAAATCACGCCCGACTTTGCCTTCGAGCTGCTGTCCCACATGAAGGGCGGGCCCTCGGTGGCGGCGCTCCTGGATCTGGCGCTGGGAGACGATCCCGCGACGGCAAGAAAGGCTGCTGACGTGCTCAAGACCCAGGTGTTTCTGTACGAGGCCGATACCGATCGGCTGGAAGCGGCCTACAAAGGGGGCCACGAGCTCGCGCGGGAAATCCTCGAAAGCTACGCCAACGCAGAATTTTTCACTCAGCTGCCCGAGGTGGACGAAGAGGTCAAGGTGGTCACCTACGTTGCCGCCATTGGGGACGTATCCACCGACCTGCTGTCACCGGGCAACCAGGCCCACTCCCGAGCAGATCGGGAGCTGCACGGCAAAAGTCTGATCAGTCCGCAGGCCCAGGCCGAAATTGAAGCGCTCAAGGCAGAGCACCCGGACAAGCGCGTCATGCTGGTGGCCGACAAGGGCACCATGGGCGTGGGTTCGTCCCGCATGTCGGGTGTGAACAACGTGGCGCTGTGGACGGGCATCAAAGCCAGCCCCTACGTGCCGTTCATCAACATCGCGCCGATTGTCGGCGGTACCAACGGCATTTCCCCTATCTTCCTGACCACGGTTGGCGTCACCGGCGGCATCGGTATTGATCTAGACAACTGGGTTAAGAAGCTCGATGCCGACGGTAACCCGGTACTGGACGAAGACAACGAGCCCGTGCTTGAGCGGGTGTTCAGCGTCGACACCGGCACGGTGCTGACGATCAGCCTGAAAGACAAGAAGCTCTACAACCACGACGGCAGCGAAGAGCTTTCCGACATCGCCGCAGCGCTGACGCCGCAGAAGCTGGAGTTCATCAAAGCGGGCGGATCTTACGCCGTGGTGTTTGGCAAAAAGCTGCAGACGATTGCCGCCGGCGTGCTGGGCATCGACGCGCCTTCGGTTTACGCGCAGGCCCGGGAGATCTCCCACGAAGGCCAGGGCCTCACGGCGGTGGAGAAGATTTTCAACAGAAACGCGGTGGGCGTTGCCCAAGGCAAAGTGCTGCACGCCGGTTCCGACGTGCGGGTGAAGGTGAACATCGTGGGATCTCAGGACACCACCGGCCTTATGACCACCCAGGAACTGGAGATGATGGCAGCCACGGTGATTTCACCGACTGTGGATGGGGCCTACCAGTCTGGCTGCCACACCGCGTCGGTCTGGGATGTGCGGGCGCAGAAAAACATTCCGAAGCTCATGAACTTCATGAACCGCTTTGGACTGATCACCGCCCGGGACCCGGAAGACAACTATCACGCCATGACGGACGTGATCCACAAGGTGCTGAACGACATCACGGTCGACGACTGGGACGTCACCATCGGCGGCGATTCGCACACCCGCATGTCGAAAGGTGTGGCCTTCGGCGCTGACTCGGGCACGGTCGCGCTGGCGCTGGCCACCGGTGAGGCCACTATGCCGATTCCCGAGTCGGTCAAGGTGACGTTCACAGGAACGCTGAAAGAGCACATGGACTTTCGTGACGTAGTGCACGCCACTCAGGCCCAGATGCTCAAAGAATTTGGCGACAACGTGTTCCAGGGCCGCATCATCGAAGTGCATATCGGCACGCTCCTCGCCGACCAGGCTTTCACCTTTACCGACTGGACGGCCGAGATGAAGGCCAAAGCGTCCATCTGTATTTCTGAACCCGCCACGCTGATCGAGTCCCTCAAGATTGCCCGGGACCGCATCCAGATCATGATCGACAAGGGCATGGACAACAGCAAGCAGGTGCTTAAGGGCCTGGTGGACAAAGCCAACCAGCGCATGGAAGAAATCCGAAGCGGGGAAAACCCGCCCCTCTCGCCGGATGCCAACGCCAGCTACGCCGCAGAGTTCACCGTTGACCTGGATCAGATCATCGAGCCGATGATCGCCGACCCGGACGTGAACAACGACGACGTCTCCAAGCGCTACACCCACGACACGATCCGCCCCATTTCCTACTACGAAGGAAAGAAGAAGGTGGACCTGGGCTTCGTCGGCTCCTGCATGATTCACAAGGGCGATATGAAGATCATCTCCCAGATGCTCGAAAACCTGGAGAAGCAGGAAGGCCAGATCGAGTTCAAGGCGCCGCTCGTAGTCGCCCCGCCCACCTACAACATCGTGGACGAGCTTAAGGAAGAAGGTGACTGGAGCATTTTGCAAAAGTACTCCGGCTTTGTGTTCGACGACGACGCACCCAAAAACAACGCCCGCGTGAAGTACGACAACATGATGTACCTCGAACGGCCGGGCTGTAACCTCTGCATGGGGAACCAGGAGAAAGCCGAAAAAGGCGACACGGTGATGGCGACCTCCACCCGGCTGTTCCAGGGGCGCGTGGTGGAAGATTCGGAAGACAAAAAGGGCGAGTCTCTGCTGGCATCCACGCCGGTGGTCGTGCTGTCCACGATCCTAGGCCGCACGCCGGATCTTGAGGAATACATCGCCGCCGTGGAAGGGATCAACCTGACGAAGTACGCGCCGCCGCCGAACTGATATCACCCGGTCGCCGGACTTCCCGTATCGAAGTCCGGAGGCCGGACTCCAACCCATTCAATCCAGTGTGCCTAAGTCTTTTCTCAATAGCAGGTTGAAGGTATCTCCGCGTCCGCGATCGAGCCCAACAACCTCAAACCCCGCCTTTAGATTGACGATCAACATCGCTTGATTGTTGCTGCGCACCCGCGTTTCGATTTGTTGATAATGGTTCGCCTGCGCCCATTCATGCTGAGCCGCCATTAACTGCCCGGCGAGCCCCATCCTTCGGGCCGATGGCACAACGCCGCCGAGCCAACTGTAGTAAACGGCACCAGAGAATCGATAGCCAAGCTTAAAGCCCGCGGGTTCATCTTCGACCTGAGCAACGATCAAAGAAACGTCGGTCATGCTGTCGAGCCTTTCGGCCAGATAGGTCCGTGAGAAATCGTCCCCGAAGACAGCCTGGCAAAGCGGCATGACGGACTCCAGCGACACGTCGTCTTCGAGATACACACCGGCAGTCATGATGGCTTTCCCCAGACTAGCTTTTTGCTGGAATCATCCAGAGTATAACGAGACTATAGGTCAAAAAGGCCGGTAAGCAGATGGACCATCAAAGACTCCGCATTCAGCGGCTTGGACCGAAGCGGGTGACGAATCAGGGACTCTAGGATTGCTGTGTTTGGGGGGAAAATAGGACAAACACCGTCTGAGTGGGAACAGTCCGACCCGCGTTGCTGTTGGTTCCTCGCGCGGTGCAATCAAAACGCTGGTTGAAGTAAGAAATAGTCCAGTGGATACCTGATCAAGCGGCATGGGAGTAGCGGTCAAGAAATGAAATTTGCGATTCAACTGACCCTGTTCGTGGCCGCCTGTGCCGCCTCGCCGAGTGTATCCGCGGAGCAATGGCTCGAGCTCTTTGCTCAGCCCGGCATCGTCGGCAAGGTCACCGGAATGACGCAGTTGGGCGGCAAGTTCTACCTTGCCGGCAACTTTGTCGGCGTCGGCACAAGACCGGCGAAAGGACTGGCCAGCTATGACGTGGACACAGATCAGTTTCGGGTCGTCGATGCCGACGCGACGGCCTTTGGCGGCCTGAGGGACTTGCAGGTTTTTCCCGAAATGGACGGGCACGCCATTTTTGCTTTACCGGTCTATACGTTCCAGACGTCTCCCATCAAGGTGCTTCGACAAGGAGTATTGGAGGACGTCGCGGTACCAGGCGAGGTATCCAATCTCGCGCGATTGTCAGCCATCTTTGGTGAGATTCTGGTTGCCACAGGCAGTTTTGCTGATCCGTCCGGAACCTACGGTCTGGCTTACTTTGACGGCGATGAATGGCAGTTTGCCGCACCGCTGATCAGTGAAACTCATTCCCCCATCGTCCATCAGACGGCGAACGGCTCGACTCTCGTCGCGCTGGGTGTTCCCAATTCGGTGGTTACGTGGAACGGACGTCAGGCCAACTACTTCGAACTGGCGGTGCCTGCCACTTCGCTGGCATCGGCGAATGGCGTCATTTACATCTGTTCCGCCAGTGTTGTAAGAATCTGGGACAACGGACAGATTTCTAACACGCCGTTTCCGTCCCGCGCATGTGATCGCCTGTCCTCGAGACCGGTTGGCGGCCAGGAGCTGCTGGTTATCGACCACGAAGCTGACCGAACTGTCACCGACGGAGTCGTGCTGCCGGTCGCGGAAGCCGAATACCCGGTAGATTGCCCGGACGCGGATCTTGGAGTGGAATCGGAACACCTTCGGCTGCCGGAGGGCGCTGCAACGATCCGAGGATACTTCCAATCTGCTTGGAGTTTCTGCCTCTGGGTGAATAATCGATGGTGGGTACCAGAACCCATCGAATCGCCGGGCAAAGACCTGGTGGCCGCCTACCGCCAGCAGATCGCTGGCGACAACTACATCATCGGCGGGTCATACGTTGATGCGCAAACGGGTGAAGAGTCGACCTTTGCGCGATGGACCGAGGTAGGGTTTCGACCCCTGGTGTCCCAAGCCGAAGCCAAATTCGCAGCTGTTTCGCAAGATCTGACGACGTTTGCTCAAGCCGCAGGGATTGGTGGAGCCATCCGGGTCATTTCGCCGACCGGTGTTCAGGACACCGCCGCACCGCCTGGAACTTCTTTCGGCTCGATTATCGCAGGCGGAGCCGATGATTCCGACCAGTTTTTTTTCCACGATGGTTGGCAGCAGGTCTACGAACTCAATGGCGGAAATGTGAGCCCGGTGGGCCAACCTATTTCTCGTCCTCCGGACCGTTTTGGACTTCATTACGTCCATGGCAACGGTCCAGCCTCCGGGCTTTACGTGATCTCGCAGCAATTCGATACGGATGGGCGGTCGTTAGGTATCTGGCGCTTGGTTGACAATCGTTGGACCGACGTCACGCCCGCCGAATTTACGTACATGCTGGACGAGTTCTACCCCTTCAGCCTCCACTCTTTTGACCAGGATGGACAACGCCACCTGTTTGTCTCACTGGGAGATTATGCGGGCCGTTACAGTGGTACGAGTTGGACTTTTTTGCCTGCTTTCGAAGGGGCCGAATTCAGCGGTCCCTTTGCCCCCTACCGCCGCGACGGGGAGACATGCTATTACGCGGCTGCAATCCAGCGAATCGCGAGATTCTGCAACAGCCATTGGGAGTGGTTACCCGCTTTGACTACCGACTCCCCGCCCTTAACCACGAGCCCACAGATTACTGGACTGACTCCTTCCCGATACCTTGGACAACCGGTTTTGCTTGCAAGAGGTTACTTCAGCATTGCCGGAAGAACCGTGCAAAACGGTTTCGCGGTGCTGGCCCTGGAGACTCTGTTCCTGGATGGGATGGAGTAATGCACCACAGTCCAACGGTAGTGGTTCAATTCAGGGTAGCGGTGACGCCGAATGGCCGGATTAATCGACTTGGATCTCTGCGTTATTTCTGTTGGAGCACCTCCAAAAACAACTCGTCGATGCTTTTCTGACTCCTACGGTTGATTTCGGCCATCTGTTCCGAGTGTATCTGGATACAGGCTCGCAATTCTGCTTCGTAGGACACCCCGACGCCGTTACCCGCCTCATTTGCAAGTCGAGTCTCGCATTCCCGTAGATCAAGTTCATGTGGTAACCGCTCAGCTGCCGCTTGCTTTTGAATCGCCTCAAGTTTCACCCGCCAAGGATCGTTGGATGCAGAATCCAGGATTTTCCTATGCGCTGACCGGTAAAGTTCTTCCACACTGGCCAACTGCTTAGACCCTGCCGGGCAAGGTTTGTCGGTGTAGAGGATCCCTTCACCAACCTCGCACTTATTAAGCTGGCCGAAGGATAGTACGGCGAAAAGAAAGAACGAAACTTGACCCATTTGCCTTCACAGATTCCATGAATCGAAAAAATGCTCGTGCGTTGGCCGTTGCGCGATTTGGTTTTCTCGGGCCGGTAAAAGCCGCCGTGGCGACCCAACAGTCAAACATTTGTTGCAGCTCTGATGTTATCAGTCTTCGCCGGGAACCAGGTGCGAATCGAGCCAACCAACAAGCTCGGATATGTGATCAGGCGAACCTTTACCGGCCGAAACGTCTGCCCCATGGCCGCCTCCCGACATGCGAAGCAGCGTGGCATCAACCCCAGCCTGCTTCAGACGCGCAAGGAACAATTCACTTTGGCTAAAAGGTACGATTTTGTCCGCATCACCATGTATCAGCAGAAAAGGTGGATCGTCCGGCGATACATAAGTTGAGGGTGAGGCGTCAGCGTAACGTCGAGCCTCGTGAGGCTGAAATTCCGGAGGCTGGCCCCAACCGTAGTAGGATCCAACAAACAAACTCATCAGGGCATTTGCACCACCTTTTTCATTAGCAAATTCGATGAGATCGGTCGCAGGGAACAAAGCGACAACCGCTTGTACTTTAGAACTGGTGCTTTCGATGGGACCGAATTGCGACGTGTGACTGTCGCCATCCAAAGTGCCTAACATGCTAACGAGATAGCCCCCTGAAGACCCTCCCAGCGCTCCAATTCGGTTTGGATCAATCCGGAACTGGTCAGCATGATGCCTGACGAAACGAACAGCGCGAAGCACATCTTCAACTGCCGCGGGGTAAGGAAAACGAGGCGCCGCTCTGTGATTCACCACAAACAACGTATAGCCGCGCTCCAGCAATGCGGGCCCGCCCATAGACGGCTCAAGGCCAGTCGATTTCAGCGGCGCCGCATCGAAGCTCAGCGGAGCGCTCCATGCGCTTCCTGGTACAACAATCACCCCGGCACCATTTGAATTCTTTGGATAGTGCACGTCGAGCAGCAATGCCAACCCCGAAAACATGCCGTAAATGACATTGGGCTCGGTTCTAGATTGAGAGAAAGAAGATAGTGGCGCGATGAGTATCATGAACGTGACCGTCCACCTAACTATCGGTAAAGGTAGGCGTCTTAGCACGCGTAACTTCCTCCATGAGTTCTGTTAGCAGCAAGTTTCAATCGCACCCATGTTTAGCTAACCATCGATTGGCAGCTTCGAGCGCCGCATCACTGCTTGGACTTGACTCAACTACTTCGTCAGGTATTACCGTGTCCGGATAGTGGTTTCCCCTGCGGTCCGTCATGTACATTGTCGTCAGGTTAATCCAGGCCCGATCTTCAAGTTGAAACGGACGGTTTGCTGTGGCTAACCCAGCTGTAGGTTGGCCAAAGCTGTGTGTTCCAGGCCGGTGCCTGAACGCCAAGGCGACGCCTTCACCGGAACTAGAGGTTTGCCTCGACGTCAGAACAGCGACCGGCGCTTTGATGTCTCCCGGAGGCGGTCCGTCGGCACTCACTATCGTCGATCGAGTTCCATCCTCCAGAGATACCATGCCTGCCTTTCCAGACTCGTACCACCATTCAAAACGGGCTTCGGTAATGGGATCGTAGAACCCTCCGATTCGACCGCGACCAAGAATCGGCCCGATTGCTGCGACCATTGGCCACATATTGCCGCCCAGGTTTTCTCGAAGATCGACCACCCAACCGCAAACGCCCTGATTTGAGACATCTTCGATTGCCCGATGAGCCGAGTCTATGAACTGCGTTGCCACAGCAAGATCACCTCGGTTCTGGAATGACGGCAAGTTGATGTAGCCGATCGAACCGGCGCGACTTGCCTTTACAAAGGAATGTTTCGCCCTTTCGCTCAAGCGGGGATGATCAGGGTTTTCCGGCGCCATAAAACTGCTGTGGCTGTCCTTCAGTGTTTGCACGGCGAATCGAATAGCCGGATAGGTGTCTTGCGGCGTTTGTGCTCCGCCAGCAACGGAATATGCCTGGGAGATTAGGAGATCCCAATCGATTGATTGGCGCTTAATGGAGTTTTTCGCCATCACCTCAATCGCATGGTCCAGGTATCGTTTCGCATTTGAAGATAGCGAAAGATCCTCATCAAGCGAGGTAAGTTCCATCGAGTCGAACCAAGCAGTACCGCCGCCAATAACCAATGCACCGACTTTGACCTTGGTGGCCTCCGCAAATCGTGGGATGTTAATCTCAGCGGCTCGCCAATCCGTGGTTCCCACGACAGGTCGATCTCTCATGTCGTCCTGAAATAGTTGGCCCGACGGCCCCTCAACGATCACGAAAAAAGTGGCAGTACCATCAACTCCCTTGCTCTTGATATAGCCCGATAACCTCAGCGGTCCTTCCACAACCAACTCCGGAACCAGCAGTTCCTGCGAGACCATAGATCCCCGGGGTTCAGCGCCCGACTCAACTCTTAGGCTTGTCTTGCCTGAATGCCGCACGGCAGCATCGAGTCGCACGACATGGCCACGAGTGGATACGTCCCAACCAGGAACATCGGCTTTTTCGCTGGGTTCGAACCCTGGGTTGGAAATGACGGCAGACGCGCTTGCCATCTGGGCAAGGCAAAGGAACATCGTTGCCAATAGGAATCGGCCTGCAAATCTACCTGTTTGTGCTATCAACAACACCCGTGCTCTGTGTGTGCTCTGCCATGGATTGGCTTCATTCGTCCACACGGTTGAGTTCCATTTTCCAAACATCGAACAGAAGGCTTGGCGTTAATCCAAACTTATCCTCCACGCACCCCAAAAATCAGGCGCGGGGCTCTGGAACAACCGCAAATCAAAGCTTGGACCCGCCCGAAAAACGGCATATCGGCCATCCCCTCTCAAGACCCCCAGGTAGATTTGGTGGGAGCCAAACTCTATTCGACAAACCAGGTTGTCAGATTTGAGCTTGTACAGACCGTCGGAATTGGACCGAAAAATCGCAAACGTCCAAACATCGGTCGTTGATCCGCAAAAAAAAGGACCCGTACTCCCAGCTTTTGCCGGAGTTTTTGCCCAGACTGAAGTTCAGCAAGTCCATACCGGCAAGTCAACGTCGCCACAGTCAGGCAACTCATCTGGTGAGATTGAGCTGAAGCCAAACACAGCCATCACAAGCGTCGGGATCACCGTGTTAAATGTAGGCCTCTTCGATTGAGACGCTCCAGTAGCGCTCGTCCCTCAGGCACATCCTGATTGGCCGAAAGAACCTGGCGCAGCCAAAGGGTGACATCGGCGTGCCCGTTGGATCGATCGATGATTTCCTCAATTCGTTTCCAGCGCCATCGTGACTTGGATTCGCCGTATCCCTGTATCAGCCACTCCAGTACCTGTGGCGATCCGTCTCGAATCACCCGCCGAGCCTCACGACTGGCCTCCGGTAGCGGAGATCTCGCGATGACGTAGTAGGGAATCCAATTACCATCTCGGTATCGCGTCTCAAACCAAGGATCATGTTCGCCAGTGCGGATCATCCGAATGGCTTTGGTGGCCACTAGGCGATCGCCCATTGCCGCGAGTGGCGGTGCGATCCACCAACCCTCTTCCGGTTGCTCGGCGACCAATGCCCGGTAGAAGTCTCGTGCCTTCCGACTTGGGTGGTCGACAAACCAACGGATGAGTGACTTTGAATAGCCGGGGGAATCCGCCGCCACTGCCAGCATCTGACGGGTGTGGCGCCGGTCAGCAAGCGACAATAAGGCGCTCATGGCTGGATTCTTGATTGTCCAATCGCTTTGGCTCAAGGCGGCATCCGTGAAAAGGTCTACATATTCAGTCCACCCCTGCTCCGCAGCGTGGCGAGTAACCGGATCGGCAAAGTGCATCCAACGATCGGAGGCGAGAAGATCGGTGGTAATGGCGTCGCCCAATTCCGGGTCCTGCCCCAACACCGCCCACAGCGCGAGGCTCGCGGTCCTGCTGTCCTCCGACGCTAGCAGGGTTCGATTGACTGCCAGAGGCTTCATCAGCGAGGGCGTGACGGCGTGTTGCGTCAGGTCCGCCGCGAGGACCGATCGCGAACTGTCAGTCTCGAGTTCCGCACGCAGATCGTTCATGGCGGCGGTAGGATCAGCAGCAGCTTCAATCGTGGTGTAAGCGCGCACTGCATCGATCCAAGGATCATCCGGCCACCGCACCGCTTCGCGGAGACGAGCCCCCAAAAGGCTGATCATCGGATGCATTGACTCATCCGGTTCCAGAAACAGCACGTAGGCGCGACCTCTTCGAAATCCGCTCATGCCACAACCGTTATCTGGTACGGCGGCAGAAAAATCGGTGTCCCGATATTTGCTGTTTTCGGGAAAGCGACTACCAGCCAGGCGGGTTGGCGACGTGAGAGGCGGTGCTTCTCGTCCATCGATCACAATTTCTGGGTCGGCGGTGCCTTTCAGCGTGTGCAATACCTGAAAACGCACGCCGTTCTCAGCGTCCTCAAACCCCACCACGCGCGCAACCAAAATCCGAGCGTGCAATTGGACCAATTCATAATTTGACGGTCGAACGTGACCGGGCGTTGGACAATAGACAGCTGAAGCGAGGGCACCGCCTGAACGCCCTAACAACAAAGCCAGCGTCAGCAGAGCGACTGAACTAGGTTTGATCAAAGCAACCACCAGACCACCCGACTAACCGTAATGTACGCGATAGAAGCTCGATCACAACTCAACGAAGAGCCGGATCACCTTGGATTCGCCGCCCAAATACGAGCTGTTCACCGCGCAAGCGACCGCTATTCACCGTAACCGGTTCGCCAAAGTAACCCGTTATGGAGGACGTTCCCATATCTCCGGCGAACATTGTTAGTACTGTTTGCTCGGAAGAATCCTGAAGTATGCAATAGGGAGTGACGATGCCCTCGTTTTCGGGACTGCAAACGATTCCGAATGTCTCGCCACTCGGTGTTTGAACACTCATTAGTACAGAAAGGGGCCGCGGCGGATCGATCGCACTACAGCAGGTAATGTCAAACACCTGCATGTACGACCCGTCCAAG